>JBDSAM010000632.1:0-8815 GCA_039922135.1 Blastocatellia bacterium | reverse complement strand
CAATTGATTGAAGACTATCTCACCCATACGGCGAAACATCTGGATCAAATCAGAAGCGTTGCAGCTGAATTAGCCAGTCGAACCAATGCCAGCCGAACCAATGCCAGCCGAACCAACGATTGAAAGGAAAATCTATGGCGAAGAAAAAGGAAGAAACCAAAGAACCGAAGAACGCGAAGAGTAAGGATGAGAAGGAGTCGAAGGAGGCCAAGGAACCAAAAGAGCCAAAAGGAAAAGACGGCAAGGTGTTGATGAAGCGCGTCAAAAAAGCGATCAAACGATCCCGCCGCAAACTGAGCGAAGAGAAGTTTGAAAAGGAGCTGCAGCGAACCATCGGTTTTCTGGAAGAGCTTCAGCGACGACTTAACCCGCCGCCCGCCAGCGAACCGGTTTTGGCGGTCGAGTCAATTCATCCAAGCGGCAGAAAAAGCAGGGACAAATCCGGAAACGGCAAAGCCCAGGGGAGAAACAAACCAACGGCCAAGGTACAAGTCACGGTTGGTGCGCAATCCGATCCCAGCATTACCGGTAAAGAAGATCATGGCAATTTTGATTGATTCTTTTCAGAACGGCGCGCGCGGGCCTTTCCGATACTGGCATCGTCGATGCGGCCATCTAGTGTCAGACAATTCGATCGAAGAACTGCACGAATTCGCCGCAAGCCTGGGGTTGCGGCAAGAATGGTTTCAACGCAAATCGGTGCCGCATTACGACCTGACCGGCAAGCATTACGAACTGGCAATTGAACGTGGCGCGATTCTGGTTTCATCAAGAGAAATTGTCCGGCGAGCAGTGCGCATAACGGTAACTGTCAGATCATTTGATTCGACTGAATCCGGTGATTAAACGCGAAATTGACACTGCTCGAAATCGCGTGCTACTTTGCGCGATCCTTCCAAGCCGCTTTCTGTAACCAACAGGAGAATGAGGTTTAAATTTTAAATATGGATTCTCTTTTTACCGTTCCGATTGCCGATCTGGTCCTCTATTTCATCGCCTTCATCCTTTCGCTCTCGGTCCACGAATCGGCGCATGCCTTGACGTCTTACTGGTTTGGGGACGACACGGGACGATTGCAGGGCCGCATTTCGCTTAACCCCATAGCCCATATTGACCCAATCGGCACGCTGGTGCTGCCTCTGGTTGGATTTCTGAGCGTGGCTCAAGGGCTGCCGCCATTGATTGGATGGGCCAAGCCCGTGCAGGTCAACCCGCTGAACTGGCGTAAAAAAGATTTGGCGAACATTATGGTTTCGGCGGCGGGGCCGATTAGCAATCTGCTGCTGGCGATCATCGTTTTTGTGCCGCTGAAGATTATGCTGCTGCGCGGTACGGTCGTGCCCGGCTTTGGACAAGGCGGGCGTTTCAATCTGGTCTTGCCGGTAGAGGGACAGGCCGAATGGTTGTTGCCGGTCTGCACATTGCTCAGCGTTATGCTGTTGCTCAACGTGTCGCTGGCCGTTTTCAACTTGATTCCAATTCCACCGCTTGACGGCAGCCACGTTTTGGAAACCCTGATGCCTGAGAGCTTCAGACCCGTCTACGAACAGATCAAGCCATTCTCCTTCTTCATCTTGATCGGATTACTGTGGCTTGGCGTCTTAAGCTACATCTTCACTCCGGTGATGATCGGCGTCATCAAAGCACTCTACGGCATCTGATCAATTCATCCTGACACCGGCACTTGGCATGAAAAAACGAATCCTGAGCGGAATGCGCCCGACCGGCAAATTGCATCTGGGCAATTATGAAGGCGCGCTGAAAAACTGGGTTAAGCTGCAAGACAGTTACGAGAGCTTCCATTTCGTGGCGGACTGGCACGCACTGACCAGCGATTACGCCGACACGTCGCTTTTCAAAGAGAACACGATGGCGATGGTGACGGACTGGCTGGCCGCCGGGCTTGATCCAACGAAGTGCACGATCTTTGTTCAATCGCTGATTCCCGAACACGCCGAACTGCACATCTACTTTTCTGCCGTCACGCCACTGGGCTGGCTTGAACGCGTGCCGACCTACAAGGAGATGCGCGAAAACATCACAGACAAAGACTTGGGCAATTACGCGTTTCTGGGTTATCCAGTGCTGCAAGCCGCAGACATCTGCATGTACAAAGCTAACTTCGTCCCCGTCGGCCAGGATCAAGTAGCACACGTTGAATTGACCCGCGAAATTGTGCGCCGCTTCAATAACTTTTACGGCGGCGTCTTTCCTGAACCTGAAGCTCTGCTGACCGCAACGCCCAAGCTGACCGGCACTGACGGGCGCAAGATGTCGAAGAGTTATAACAACACCATTGAGCTTGGCGATTCGCCGGATGTGATTCGCGCCAAGACGCGGCAGATGATTACCGACCGCACTCGCATCAAACGGGTTGATGCCGGTCATCCTGAAGATTGCGATGTCTGCCAGATGCATCGGATGTTCGTGCCTGCTGAACTCGCCGACAAGTTCGACGACGATTGTCGCAACGCGCGCATCGGCTGCGTAGATCGCAAGAAAGCGCTGGCTGAAGCTTTAATTGAATACTTGGCACCAGTCACTGCTCGGTTGAACCATTACCGCGATCACCAGGACGAAGTGCGCGACATTATTCTGGAAGGCTCCAAACGCGCTCGCGAAGAAGCGGGCCGCGTAATGGGCGAGGTTCGGCGTGCGATGAAGATCGCTTGGGAGTAAGTACTCAGTGGAATTGAAATTTGGGAAACACAATCCCGAAGCCCAATATCGTCAGCGGCCTGGCGCATACGCGATCATCTTCAATCCAGATGGCAGATTCGCCGCTGTCCAAGGGCAAGACAAATTGTTCCTGCCTGGCGGCGGGATTGATCCGGGTGAATCGCCGGAAGACGCCTTAATTCGTGAAGTACGCGAAGAGTGCGCCCGCGAAGTCGTAATCATTCGCTCTTTGTGCAACGGAACCCAATACTTTGTCAGCAAGACCGGCGAGCATTGGGAATTTCAATGTTCGTACTTTGAAGCGCAATTCGGTGCGCAACTCGATAACGAGCCGGAGCATATCTTGTACTGGTTGGACGCGGGGGACGCCCGCAAATTACTCGCCCACGAAATACATGGGTGGGTCGTGACAGCATTTGCCCAAGATCAAGGAATGCTATTGGAGGAGGACGAACCCCTTTGGAAAATCCAAGACGCTGAAACTAATTTGAATGGCTGAAAAACAAGCAAAGAAGAAAGCCCCAGTGGCCACGCTAGAAGAGCCACCTGAGCAAGAAGACGCGCGGCGCGATAGTTACCGCGTCCGGCTGGAGATGTTTGAAGGGCCAATGGACTTGCTGCTCTATCTCATCAAAAAAGATGAGATAGAAATCAAGAATATTCCGATAGCGCACATCACCAAACAGTATCTGGAATACATGACGCTGATGCAGGAACTGGACATCGCCATCGCGGGCGACTTTCTGGTTATGGCTTCGACGTTAATCTACATCAAATCGAAGATGCTGCTTCCGCCTTCGCCGAAAATCGAAGGCGAAGAGGATTTGAACGAAGACCCGCGCGCCGAACTGATGGAACGCCTGCTGGAATACCAGAAGTTCAAAGAGGCGGCGCAGATGCTGCATTCGCGCGGTGAAATCGAAGCGGCAGTCTACACGCGCGGCACACAGGAAACCGACAAAGCTAATCCGGAAGTGTCGGCCACAGTCTTCGACCTGCTGCGCGTTTTTCGCGAAATCCTGAAGCGCGCCGAAACTGTCGCCGAGATGGAGATTCATCGTGATGAAGTCACCATGGCTGAAAAGCTGGAGCAGATAAATCTTCTGCTCGACTTGGGCAAAGAGATTAACGTCCGCCACTTGTTTGAAAATTCGAGTTCGAAGCGCGAATTGATTCTGACCTTCCTGGCGTTTCTGGAAATGGTCAAAAGCATGCAGATCACCTTGACGCAGCGAGAACTGTTCGGCGACATCTTCGCCAAAAGGCGGACGGTCGCGTTGACCTTCGATCTGGATGGGGAGTTGAATGAAGACGCGCGAGCTTCGCTGGATGTAGCCCCGCAGGACTAAGCGTCGGCCAATGTTGATGGGGAGAGTGCTGCGCAGGAAATTGAGACAGGTAGCGGCGCGCGCGGTGCTTTCTGACAGCGCGTCGGTCGAATCTGCCCGGTCGCTACCGCTCCTGGTTCCATACCAATGCTCTGAAGAAGAGACGATAGATTGATTGAGCTATGAACGAAGAAACTAAGCAATCAGACATCAAAGAGATCGAAAACAGCCTGGAAGAGACGGGAACTGAGTCGCAGGTGGAAGATGTTTTGCCGGAAAAGCTTTTGCCCGAAGAAACCTTGCCAGAAGAATATGACGAGCCGTTTGCGAACGCGGAATTGCCTGATGACGAACTAGCGCTCGAAGACGAATTCCCCTCCGAACTGGATTTGGGTGACCACGAACGCGATTCCGAAACCGAATCCGAGACGATTCGCATCATCGCTTCAGACGAATCCGTGACGATTGATGGCGATGGGCAAGCAGTTGAGGCGACAACTGAAGCCGCCGCTAGACCGGAAGCCGCCGAAGAACAGATCACCGCCACGCGAGAGGAATTAAAGCCTGCCATCGAATCACTGCTTTTTGTCGCCGATGAGCCGCTGCCATTCAAACAGCTTTGCAAGGTCATGGGCGACGTTCCCGAAGAGGACGTGCTGGCAGCTTTGCAGGAGCTTGGCTCCGATTACGAAGAGCGTTCGAGCGGGCTGGAAGTGAGAGAGATTGCCGGTGGCTGGCGCATCTCGACGCGTCCGCAAAACCACGAATTCATTCGCAAGTATCTGAAATCGCGGCCATCGGCAAGGTTGTCGTTGCCCGCGCTGGAAACGCTGGCGGTGATTGCCTACAAACAACCGATCACCATTCCGGAAATTCTGGAGATTCGCAGCGTCACCTCGTCATCTGCGATTAAGACGCTGCTGGAAAAACGCCTGATCGTCACCAAAGGCCGCAAAGAGACTGTCGGCAAGCCAATGCTCTACGGCACCTCGAAAGAGTTCCTGATTCAGTTCGGGTTGAAAGACCTGACTGAGTTGCCAAGCATCGAAGACTTTGAAGACCTGTCGCAGTAAATGTTCGGAGTACCGCCTTCAGGCGGAATTTTAAGCATTTGATCAAGCCGCCTGAAGGCGGTACTCCAAACGTTATGAATATCCTTTCGCTCGAAAACGTCAGCAAGACTTTTGGCATCAAGCCGCTCTTTTCATCCGTCTCATTTGGCCTGGATGAACGGGATAAGATCGGCGTCATCGGCGCGAACGGTTCTGGCAAATCCACGCTGCTGAAGGTCATTGCCGGAGAAGAAGAACCGGACACAGGCCGCGTCGTTATCGCCAACGGCAGAGTTATCGCCAATCTGTCACAGAATCCTCCGTTCGATCCCGAACAGACCGTTATCGAAGCCGTCTTTGCCGGAAGCAATGACGCCCTGCACCAGAAGCTGGATTTGTTGCGCCAATACGAATTGGCCTGCGATCAATTGGCCGAGCATGGTGGCGATGACGAGAAAGTGATGAAGCGCGTTTCTGATCTAGCCGAGCAGTTAGAGATTGCGGACGCCTGGCAGCTTGAGACTGAATTGAAGGCTATGTTGACCGAACTTGGCATCACGCAACTCAACGCACGGATGGCTACGCTTTCCGGTGGCCAGCGCAAACGTGTGGCGCTGGCGCACAGCCTGTTCATCAAACCCGACCTGTTGATTCTGGACGAACCGACCAACCATCTGGATGCCGAAACGGTGGAATGGCTGGAACACTGGCTGGCTGATTTTACTGGCGCGCTGTTGCTGGTCACGCACGACCGGTACTTTTTGGATCGCGTCACCAACCGCATTCTGGAAATTGAGCGGGGCCAGGTGCAGTCGTTCACCGGAAATTACGCCACGTATCTGGAAAAGAAGCAGGAGCAGGAAGGGCGGCAAGTAGTCGAAGCGCAGAAGCTGAAATCAATGGCGCGGCGTGAACTGGAATGGCTGCGGCGGGGGCCAAGAGCGCGCACGTCAAAATCAAAAGCGCGCATTGATCGCGCCAACGAGGTAATGGCCCAATCGCGCCAAGCCGCCAGTGAGATTGCCGAAAAGAAATCGCTAGACATTGCTTTTGAATCGAATCGCCTGGGCAAAAAGATTCTTGGCCTGACGGGCATCAGCAAAAGCTATGGCGGCCAAACAGTCGTCAACAACTTCAGCTATCAGTTCAAACGCGGCGACCGCATCGGCGTCATCGGCCCGAACGGGGCAGGGAAGACCACGCTGCTTGAGATCATCGCCGGGCGTTTACAGCCGGATGCAGGCGAGGTCGAAAAAGGCCAGACCATCGTCATCGGCTACTACGATCAGGAGAACCGCGAATTCGACGAATCGCAGCGGCTGATTGATTACATCAAGGAAGTCGCCGAACGCATTCAGACCGTCGAAGGCGATTGGATCACTGCCAGCCAGATGCTCGAACGCTTTATGTTTCCACCTGCGATGCAGTATCAACCAATAGCCACGTTGTCGGGCGGAGAACGGCGACGGCTTTATCTGCTGCGAATGCTGATGGGCGCGCCGAACCTGCTGCTGCTGGACGAAATCACCAACGACCTGGACATTCCGACACTGGTCGCGCTGGAAGAGTATCTGGAAAGCTTCGCGGGTTGTCTGGTCATCGTCAGCCACGACCGGTACTTTCTGGATCGCACGATCGAATATATCTTTCGGTTTGAAGGTGAAGGCCGTGTTCGCGAATATCCCAGCGATTACAGCGGCTTTCTGGAAATTCGCGAACGCGAAAAGGTGGAAGCTTCGCAGGCTAAAGCAGAGCAGAAAGCCCGCGAACAAAAGCCTATTGCCACTGCGCCCGCCGACGCATCCGTCCAAGGCAAGCTGTCGTTCAAAGAGAAACGCGAACTGGAAGAATTGGAAGTCCGGATTGCCTCTGCCGAAACCAGCAAAGCCGAAACCGAAGCCAGCCTTGAAGCTAACAGCAGCGACCATGTATTGGTCGCCAAGCTGTACGAAGAACTGCAATCGCTTAGTGGAATACTCGACCGCGACTTGGAACGCTGGGCGGAATTGGCGGAGCGTGCGGAATAGAAACCCTCGTTGTTGGCGCAACGCAATTCTCAATTCACAGCGTTTTGAGAAACGCGATTAGCGCCCGCTTGTCTTCCGCTGACAATTGCAAGCCGAACTCGTGCCCCTTTACCGCCCGCGTCTTTACGCCGTAGCCCTTGAATCCAGTCGGCATGTAATCATCTTTCAATCTGTTTGGATCGAACCAGTCTTCGAGCGTGGCCACCGAACCGCTGTGCTCGAAAGGTCCGCGATACCAGACGCCTTTCAGCGACGGCACTTTGTAATAGCCGGTGCCACGCCGTGTTTTCAGCGCCAGGTTTGGATCAGTGCCGACGGACGTCGGCAAGACGTCATACTTCTTCTTGTGCTCTTCCGGCACGGTGAAGCCGTCCACGGGCGTCAGCTTGTTGTTAGTGTAAAGCGGCGGCGTGTGACATCCGGCGCAGCCTTCGCTTTGGAAGACTTTCTGTCCACGCCTGGCGAGCGCGTCAGACTTGTTCATATTGGGTGGCGGCTTAAGCGAGTAGACGTAAAGAGCCAGCGCATAAAGCTGCTCGTCGCTGTAGCGCGATTGTGTCTCGGGGGGAGGAAGCTTCCCGTTAAAGAAGATCTCCATCGGAACGAATTCTCCAAAGCGGGCGAGGTTATCACCGCCTTGATTAAGCGCGGCGTAGCGCATGAGGTCAACGATGGAGTGATGTAACTGGAGGCCACTGCGGTCGAGATAGCGCCGCTCCTTCACACCCGTCAGATCAGGAATCTGAACGGGAGTTGAGATGCTCGAACGATGACGGGCCAGGACTCCGGGCGGAATCGCCTCGTGTGCCGAGGTTATGTCTTCAAGTGACAGCTTGCTGAGCTGAGTCTCCAGTTGGGGATAAACCCATGGCGCGGTGAAGAGAAAACGTTCGAGGGCTCGCGCTCCCTCGACATTGTCAGCTTGTGCCCGATAATCGTAGGCAGCCGCTTGGTGGAATGAGAAGTTGCCTTGGGCGCCTTTGATGACGCCGCCGTCCGGCATCACACGCGTATGACACATTCCGCAAGAGAAGATGCCGACCTCAATTTTTCCTCTTTCTGTCACGACGTAGCGATAGAAAGGCAAGGTGCCATCTTTCGCCACAAGCGCTCTTGTTTTCTCGTACCATTTCGGCTCTCTCAAATAAAGTCCATTAGTCGTTCCACCAAAGATGCTCCCGGTGGCGATAGGGGTATCGAAAACAAGCTCGCCTGCTCTGATCCAGTCTTCTTCAGTTTTGAGCTTTGAAGCATCAAAGGCAATCTTCGGCTCCTGTGTCCTGAGCCAATCGAGATAGCCCGCGGGTTCTTCGCCCGGCGCGTAGACCGGATAGCTCTTGTAAACCTGCCGATAGCTAGCTTCAATACAGCCTGCATAGACTACTCTGTCTTTAACTGTTAGATGTGCGCCTGGCCTAATCGCGGCACTTGGTTTGGGCACCTCGCAGATAAAAACAGGTGACGGATTGTAGCTAGAGTCTTCAATCTGGGCTTTCAGGTCAAATAACCAGCCAGTCAAGTCTTGCTCAATAAGCCTGAGTTCGTAAGGATGCTTTACAAATACTCTTCTACGGGATTGTCCAGAATCTAGTTGAAATTCGGTCGGGATTGTCCAGAATCTAGTTGAAATTCGGTCTGTTGGATCGTCAAAGGACAGAGGGCAACAGAGTCTGTTTTAGTTGAAATTCTGCTTCTGCGCAGCCGCCGCGATTGCTGCGTGCAAGTGCGG
>JBDSAM010000631.1:0-4382 GCA_039922135.1 Blastocatellia bacterium | reverse complement strand
GTCTGAATTCACGCTGGAAATTATTCTGAATGGCATAGATGAGATTGTGCTGGTCAGCGATGACGAAATCCGCGAAGCCATTCGTCTGCTGTGGCGCACAACGCACAATCTGGTCGAAGGCGCGGGCGCAGCGGCGACGGCGGCGACAATCAAGCTGCGCGAACGGCTGAAGGATCAGAGCATCGTCAATGTGGTCAGCGGCGGGAATCTGGATACGGCAACGATTCCGAAGATATTCGCCGCCAGTTGATCGGCTAGCCTTTGTCTTCACCTTTGAGGTCTTCGTTTAACCGAAGTTTGTTGCCGAAGGGATCAAGCAATTCCATCTCGACGCCGTTGTCCTCGCGGCAGAGGCCGGGTTTCAGATACTTGTAGTCTTTGGCTTGCAGTTCCTGATGCAATTCGGCAAGGCCGGTGGCGCGGATGTAGACGGCGGCGCCGGGATTACAATCGCCGGAATGCTCCGATAGATGCAGCACCAACCCGCCGCGCGAAACCTGCATATATAGCGGGAAGTTTTCGCCGTAACGATGTTCCCAATCCACCGCGAAGCCCAGGTAATCAACATAAAACTCCCTGGCTTTCGCTTCGTCGAAGATGCGCAGGATCGGGATCATTTGAATGTTACTGAAGGCCATCGGTCGTCCTCACTTTCAAGATCAGAGCTTCCGTGAAAGAGAAAAAGGAAGCTTCGCGCTTTTTTTACAGCGAGCGGGGGCGCCCGCGTACCCAGCTACTCCGAACCGCATCCACCGCCGCCCGGCGTTTCGATCATAATGCGGTCGCCTTCGTTTGCAGAGATTGAAAACTTGCCGGGCAATTTCTTCTTTCTCCCGTCACCATTGGTCAACGTTGTTTGCCCGCGTTTGCCGTCTTCTCCGCCGTGCAAGCCGTAGGGCGCAATCTTTCTTCGATCTGCCAGCAGCGAAACTCGCGCATCCGTCAATAGTTCGATTTCGCGAATCGTTCCATCGCCTCCCCGATGCTGCCCGCGCCCGCCAGAATTGCGCCGGATGGCGTAACGCCGCACGCGCAACGGGTAGGCATATTCCAGCGCCTCGACAGGCGTGTTCAGCGAATTGGTCATATGCGTATGGACGGCGGAGATGCCATCCGCCGTTGGTCGCGCGCCCATCCCGCCGCAGACCGTTTCGTAATAAGCGAACTCTTTGCCTGTGCGCGCATCCCATCCGCCGATGGTCAGATTGTTCATCGTCCCTTGCGAAGCCGCCGGAATAATATTGGGCGCGGCTTGCGACAAAGCCCGCAACAAAACATCAACGATGCGCTGCGAGGTTTCGACATTGCCACCGGCAACCGGCGAGGGATGCATCGCATTGACGATGGTTCCGGCGGGAGCAATGACTTCGATGGGTTCGATGATCCCGGCGCTGGCCGGAACGTCTCCGGTGATCAGACAGCGGAAGACGTAATAGACCGCTGAGACGGTGATCGCTTCGACAGCATTGATTGGCCCGCGAACCTGCGGCGCGCTGCCGGTGAAATCCACCCGAGCGCGGTCGCCTATGATTGTGATCTTCACCGTAATGCGAACAGGACCGTCTGATTCGCCATCATCATCCAGAAAATCTTCGGCTTCATATACGCCGTCCGGCAAGGCTTCCAGCGTTCGGCGAACTCTTCGCGCGGCGTACTCCACCAAATGCCCGGCATATTCATCGGCTTCGGCAAAGCCGTAGCGCGCGACCATTTCAATCAACCGTTCGCTGCCTACTTTTAGCGCGCCCAGTTGAGCGGCGAAATCGCCTTCGCGCTCTTCGCGCCCGCGCACGTTTGCCAGCAGCAGGCTGAATAAATCTCGATCCAATTCTCCACCGCGAACAATGCGGATCGGCGGAATGCGAATGCCCTCTTGATAAATCTCCGTCGCCGCCCCCATCGAACCAGGCGTCGCTCCACCGATGTCGGCGTGATGTGCTCGATTGGCGACAAAGAAGAGGAGACTGGGAGACTGGGAGACTGGGAGACTGGGAGACTTTTCTGTTCGTCGCCCCATCGCCCCATCGCCCCGTCGCCCCATCTCAAATATAGGCGCGACCATCGTTACATCCGGCAGATGCGTGCCGCCTGCGTACGGGTCATTCAAAATGACGACATCGCCCGGCTGCATCGTGCAGTGCTCAATCGCGGCCTTGACCGACATCGGCATCGAGCCAAGATGCACAGGCATATGATCGCCTTGCGCAATGATGCGTCCGCGGCCGTCGAATACCGCGCAGGAATAATCGCGGCGCTCTTTGATGTTCGGGGAAAACGCCGTACGGCGCAAACTGACGCCCATCTCTTCGGCGACCGAGGTGTAGAGCGAGCGGTAGATTTCCAGCTTGATTGAATCCATAGCGGTGGTTGGTGGTTGGTGGTCGGTGGTCGGTTGAGAACGCGATTCTGAAACTCCAATCTTGCCAACCACTGACCACCAACCACCATTCAAGGTTTCTTCATCGCAGCCAACGCTTCCTGCGCGGCCTGTTTGACGCTGGAGTCACGGTCACTGGCGGCGGCATCTTCTAATACAGGGCGCGCCTCTTCCATATTGAATTTGCCAAGCCATTGCGCAGCCTTGCGGCGGAATTCAGGATAGTTGTGCTGTTTCAAAATCCCTGCCAGTTCGTGGAATCCGTTGCGGGTGTTCTTCAGTTCCAGCGCGGTTTCGCGAGCGATGCGGCGAAACTCCGGCTGTTCGTGATCCAGAAAGAGAAATAGAAACCCGATGGCTTTGCGCGAAAAGCGCACGTCGCGCATCTGGTTGACTTCCAGAATGCCCTGGCAGCGCACGCGCAGATCACCTTCTTCGGTGATCTTTTTGTCGCCGGGATTGGTCAGCACATTCAGCGTTGCATTGTTTGCCCGATAAACCTGAAACGACGCCAGCGTTCGCGCCATCGCCAGACGCACCTGCCAGGCCGCGCCGTCTATTGATTCGATCAATGGATCAATGGCTTCCTGATCGCCAAGCTGTCCCAACGCTTCTATCGCCGTAACGCGCACGGCAAGGTCTTCATCCTCTCTGACCGCCGCCAATAAAGGCTTGGTCGCACGTGAATCGCAGGACTTGGCTAACGTCTCGGCGGCTTTGATGCGCTTCTGTGTGTCCTTGTCTTTCAGCGCGGCGATGGCAGCGGGCACGGCGGCGTTGCTATCCACCAGCGCTTGGCATTGTTTATACAGCGGCAGCGCGTGAATCGGCTGAGCAGAACTGGCCTGTGGCTGGCTTTGTGCGCAAGCGAACACCGACATAACCAAAACGATCAACCAGAAAAGTGGGAAGCGGCGAAATTGGTGAAGCATAAGTTTTGAAGGTTAAGCGACAGTATCGGGATTCTGGGGCGTCAGCAGTTTCAACGCGCGCGCGGCATGGCCGACAGCAATGACCATATCGCTCGTGAACTTTTCGCCAAGCCCGGACTTCAGCTTCGCCCAATCCAGCGCGCGCATTTTGATCAGGCTGTTGTAAAACGCCTGCTCACCGTCATGAATGCGCTGCTGCTGTTCGGCGGTGAAATTGACCAGACTGTATTTCTTGGCGTAGTTGATCCCTTCAAAGGCGTGACCGTAGAGTTTAACCAGCGCGCGAATCCGAAAAGCTTCGACCTGATCTGCCGGTGCTCCCGCGCTGGCAGCGGCATATTCCACGTTGATGGCTTCGGCATCGCCCTTCAATCGATACGTCACCAGATCAAGCATGCGAGTTATGCGCTCCGGCAGTCCATTGTTGCGGTAGCCATGCTGGACGCACGACAAGTAGCCATAAACCGAATGCAGCCCGAAGCAACTGTATTTTTTGATCGCATCGCGGAAAGCCCTGGGCGCAGCTTGGTCGGCTTTCAGGTCGCGTTCGCCCAACGCGCAGGTGGTTTCGTATTCAGCCAAACTGCGATCAATCACCGTGGGTAAACTGATGGTCTCGCCATAAGCATTCGTCCAGGTGGCATCCTCTGGCTTCATCAAATTTGAAAACGCGATCAAGCCCCAAGGCAGATGTTCGTGTATCAATTCACCGTGGCCGCCGACAGGGGGCTGGCCTGGCGCTTGTGGCTCTTTGTAAATTGGATCGTAGCGGAATTCGTTGGCGTCGTATTTGAAAAGGTCTTGCGGGTCGCAACGAAAGAGCGCCTTGCCGCTTTCGGCCACGTCGCCGAGCGTGTAGCGTGTCCCGCCGACCGTAACAGGTTGATCGTGGCTGACGCCCGACTCCAGAAAAGTCTTCAGAAAACTGTTTTCGTGAACTTCGGCGTCGCGTTTGAAGTAAACGTAGCGTTTGCCATTCACCTCTCGATCCGCCGCGTAGCGCGAACAGAGATGCTCAACGGCGCTTGATCCATCAGCCAACTTGAAGCTTTTGCCGAATCCGCGCACCGCAT
>JBDSAM010000630.1:0-2543 GCA_039922135.1 Blastocatellia bacterium | reverse complement strand
GGATTTCGATGTGCCGGTCAAGGGGCCAGAAGAAGTCAGCGCGCTGTCCAATACGTTCAACGAAATGCTGGCCGTTCTGCGACGCAGCCGCGAACTGGAAGAGGCATTGCAACGCGCCGAACGGTCGGCGGTGGTGGGGCGTCTGGCATCGGGCATCGCGCACGAAATTCGCAATCCGCTCAACTTCATCAACCTTTCGATTGATCATTTGCAGAGCGCATTCGCCCCCGCCAACGAAGCCCAGCGCGCGCAGTACAAACACATCCTGACCACCATCAAAGACGAACTGGCGCGGTTGAACCGGCTGGTCAGCGAATTTCTAAGTTATGGCCGCCCAACCAAACTCAAGCTGCGCGAAGTGGACGTGCGCACATTGGTTGAAGAAGTTCGCGATCTGGTCAGCACCAAAGCCGATGAGCAGGGCGTGAAGATCGAGATCGAAGCAACGGGCACTGACAGCGACGACACCAAATTGAATGCCGACCCCGAACTGATGAAAACCTGCTTTTCAAACCTGATGATCAACGCCGTGCAGGCGATGCCGGGCGGCGGCGATCTGAATGTCAGTTTGCGCCCGAATAACGGAAAGATTGAACTCGTCTTTACCGATACCGGCACGGGCATCTTGCCCGAAGCGTTGCAACAGATTTTCGAGCCGTATTATTCGACCAAGGAGACAGGCATCGGGTTGGGCTTGCCGCTGACGAAAAAGATTATCGAAGAGCACGGCGGACAGATCGAAGTCGCCAGCGAGGTCGGCATTGGCACCATGTTCACTGTTACCTTGCCGCGCGGGAAGGCCAGCGATGCTGCGCCTGTTACATCTGATGCGGTTGCGTCTATTGCGGATTAAAGCATCATCCCCTATCTTTCCAGCTTGTTTCCATAACACAAATTTCCAACTCAACCCCCTGGAGAAAACGATGGCTGCGAGAAGAATCCTCGTTGTTGATGATGAGAAGAATCAACGCGATATTCTGCAAATGATTCTTACTGGCGAGCTTGATGAAACGGGCGCGCCGCTTTATGACGTGAAGACCTCGCCTTCTGGCCAGGATGCGTTGCGCACGTTCAAGCACGAAAGCTTCGACCTAGTGCTGACCGATCTGAAAATGGCCGGAATGGATGGGATTCAATTGCTCACTGAACTGGCGCAACTGGACAGTTCGACGCCGGTCATTTTGATGACGGCGCACGGTTCGATTGATACTGTCAAAGAAGCCCTGCGCGGCGGCGCGTTCGATTACCTGGAAAAGCCACTAGACCGCGATAAGCTGCTGCAAACCGTCGCCAAGGCGATGTCGCAAATGCGCGCCGTGGATGAAGAAATCATCGGCGTTTCGGACTCCATGGAACGCGTCAAGAAGATGATCGTCAAAGTCGCGCCATCGCCTTCGACCGTGATGATCCGCGGCGAATCAGGCACCGGCAAAGAGCGCATTGCCCGCGCCATTCACAAAGCCAGCCCGCGCGCCAATGAACGCTTCCAGGCCGTCAACTGCGCCGCGATCAACGAAAACCTGTTGGAATCGGAACTCTTCGGCCACGAACGCGGCAGCTTCACCGGCGCGCACGCCGAAAAGAAAGGGCTGTTTGAAATCTCGGACAAAGGCACGTTGTTTTTAGATGAGATCGGCGAAGTCAGCATCAGCATGCAGGCCAAACTTCTGCGCGCGCTTCAGGAGAAAGAGGTCACGCGCGTCGGCGGCACGCGGCCCATCAAAGTTGACGTGCGCGTGCTGGGCGCGACCAATCGCGATCTGGAAGCGATGGTCAAAGACGGACGCTTTCGCGAGGATTTGTATTACCGCCTGAACGTCATCCCGATCAACGTTCCGCCCCTGCGCCAGCGCCGCGACGACATTGAAGTGCTGAAGAAATATTTTTTGCAGAAGCACGGCGCGAGCGCCGCGCGCCCGATGAAAATTTCTGCCGAGGCCGACCGGCTGATTTTGAACTATTCGTGGCCAGGCAATGTGCGGCAGTTGGAATCAGCCATCGAACGCGCTCTGCTGCTGGCCGAAGGCGACGAGATCACCGCTGAAGACCTGCCCGTCGAAATCCGTCAGACCGCGCATGTCGAAGGCACGGGCGGATTCAAGCTGCCGCCCGAAGGCATCTCGTTTGAAGATCTGGAACGTTCGATGATTCTTCAGGCGATGGATCAAACCGGCTGGAACATCACGCGCTCCGCCAAATTGCTGGGCCTGTCATTTCGCACAATGCAATATCGGCTGGACAAGTTCGGCATCAAACGCCCGAATCGCGGGCGGCAAAGACGCGGATGAAGAGAGCGAGGAAGAAGCAGCAGCGGAGTAGACGTTTAAGTCCCCGCTTCTTTGCTCACGCCGCTGCCTCGTGCTAGGGTGCGGCAAGTTTACTGGCGGACTTGCCGCCGGTTATGTTTTATGAAACAGCGCAGACTACATCGTGGGGTTGTTCTCTTCCTTCTTCTCTTTGCGGGCGTGGACCTTTCTTTGCCCGGATTTTGTCAGGAGGGTGCAGAGGGATTGTCCGCGAGCATTGCCTTTTGCCAGCCATTC
>JBDSAM010000629.1:0-6555 GCA_039922135.1 Blastocatellia bacterium | reverse complement strand
TGACCACCTGCCTCTGGAGGATTTACGACTTGCAGGCCATTAAAGATTTACATCTTCTTGGCCGACTTCTTGGTGGCTTTCTTGCGAGCCGGAGATTTCTCCGGTGTCACATCACCGACTGAAGTTGCCATTCCACCTGCAGGCTCATCTGCACCGGATGGGACAAGCCAGATGGTGACTTGTTTATCCGCTGAGATGCCGCCATCGCGCACTACGATACGATTAGCATCAATCGCAGTGCCAAGTTTGCCCTCAGCCAAGCGGTCACGGACGTTCTTCGCGCGTTGCAGGCTTAAGCCTTCCGGCTTCTCCTTCTCGCCACGATAGCCATCAATCACGACCTTCGCGCTCGGATCGGCTTGCAATGCCGGGATGATCTTGCTCTGCAAGATTTCCTTACAGGCGTTGTCAACGCGAGCATTGTTCTTCTTGAAGGTGATGCAGTTGTCAATCAAGCTTGCCATCGGTCTTACCGGCGGCGGCGGGATAACAACAGTCTTCACGCTTGTGCGTGCCGAACCGCTTGCCGAGCAGTTGCCAGCATCTGAAGTCCCTCTGACGGTGACTTCGATGGTCGTGCCACCAGTCACACCGGTCGTGTCGAGCGTCGCGCTCAGACCACTGCCACTGATGCTGCCTGCGGAAGTTGACCATTCGTAGCGGACGTTGCCGTAGTTGCGTCCACCAGTTACGCCAGAAGTCGAGAAGCTGACCTTCTCACCTGCATCCACGGAGGACCTATCAACCGTCAGATCCAAGTTCGGGCCGAAGCAGACCGTGAGTGGCGGGCAAGAGACGACTGTAATGGTCTTAGAATCAAAGGCCACGCAACCGCAACCATCGTTGACTTCAACTGTGATCGTGTAGCTGCCAGGTGCTAAGCCATTGGTATCAAACACTGTATTCGCGCCATCACCAGTTACGCGTCCACCGCTTGAGCTCCACGCATAAACCAGTGCGTCACCGTCCGGATCAGATGCCGTCGCGCGCAGGTCAACTTTATCACCAACGCAGACCGTGTTCGCCGAATCTCGAACCACATCGCTTGATCCCTTCATAACATTGCCAAGTGCCAGCGCCACGGTCGGCGGCTGGTTCGGCAATATCGGTTCTTCGCGACTGTTGACATGACCGATGGACAGTCCGGCGATAAAGCCGTTCGGGCCGTGGTGGCTGTCAAGTTCAGAGAACCAGTTCAGGTGGCGTTGATACGCGGCGCTGATTGAAATCCAGCGCGCTGGGAAGACACGAGCCCCAGCCACAAAATCAACCGGACTGTTGCGCAACAAGCTCGGCGTGCGAGAGCCGACGTAATGAGTTGAACTGAGTTCAACGATGAATTGCAGGTACTGGCTGAGCGGGAAGTCAACGCCGATGCCGGAACGAAGTTCGTTCGGTATATCAAGCGCACGCTCACTGCTGCCAAACCCCTGAATAACGCCACAGCCGGCGCACAGCGGCCCAAGATTCATATTCTCAGCTTTCGGATCGCCCTTCTTTATGAAGCCGATGTTGGTGCTGAGATTGATGTACTTATGCAGACGCCCGTCGAACGCGGCGATTACACCGTAATCGAAACCGCCTGTGCCTCGACCACGCTCCAGACCGGTATACAGATCACGCGTCAGTGGAATCTTGAAAAGCGGGATCAGCGCAAAGCCAAAAGGATTCTTCGGGCCGGTGAAACGAATCTTGCCGCCAATCCAAAGATCGCCTGTGTGATGATCGGAAAAACGTGCCAGAAACGGCGCGTTGGGCAGGTAATTAGGATTTGCATTGGGTGGCAATGCAGGCAGGATGCCGCCGACCGGCGCGCCTAGACCGACATAAACAGCAGTGTCATTCCCGCTCGGACGCGCGGTGAATGGCCCAGAAGCAAACCCGCCGAGTCCGCCAACGTTTGGCGCGCGGCAAGGACCAGGGAAACCACCATTACCGCAAGGATCCCCAATCGTGAACGAAGCTGTATTTTGCCCCGGCACGATGACAGTGCGGCCTACTGGCAAGGTCTTCGTCCTGACATCTGGTAAATAGAAGCCGCTTAGCAATGCCGGGGAACCGACACTGATAACTTCCTGCGCTTCGAAGTTAACGAAGATTTCCAAATGGTCGCTAAAACCAACCTGGAAATTGACAGGATATTTCTGGAAAGTTACATCGGCGGGATCGCGATGAAAGTGGTTGGCAAAAAAACCAAAATTGAACTCGCCCTTCCGCAAGGTCTGCGCATCGTAAACGGTGAAAAGACCGGTTCCGCCATTGACCGTCGGGGCTTGGTTGCGAGGATCATCTGTCGAGCGTGGGGTCTGAGCTTGGACAACAACTCCGGCAATTAGGAGCGAGAGCACCAGACCAAGCAATCTTCTCGCAAAACTCATATTTCTCCTCCTGGAAATGGGTGACAATTGTTCTTACCGATTCTTACTAAATTTGTGTTTAATGCTGTTATCAATTCACAGCCCAGCCCTCATTGACTGGGGGAACCCGCACACTAAATTCCAAATGCGACGGGCAAAATTGCTTAGAGAATAAAGACTGGATATGACTTCGCGCCAGAATCTATACGATGGGGTGCAATGTGTCAATCTCAATCTCATTATCTTCGCAAAGACTTAAGGGCGTTTAGCAGTTGATAATTGATGGTGGATGATTAGTTGAAAAACCTGCTCTGGCAATTAAATCTAATGATAAAACCAGGCCTTGAGCAATTACTTCCAACCGGTCATCCGGCACTCAAGTAGGCATAAATTCCACCGCTATCACATAAGCCGCGACCTGACCAGCTTCCAGATATTTTTCCAGCGTTTTATGTTTGGCCAATACGCCATTACCTGCGAAATGCCGAGGCCATTCGGATCGTGAACGCCCAGATGAATATCCGAGATAGCGATAACTCTATAATCGGCTTCGTGCATTAGCGCCGTAGCGACATCACCCACATTGCTAGAGCCCTGGACGACAACACGCGTCTCTGCCAGCGTTATATTTAACTTTTACTGCCTCATTGATAACGAAGAGCAACCCACGCCCGGTGGCCTCTCGCCGTCCACGTGAACCGGACAGCTCAAGCGGTTTTCCGATCACAACCGCTGTTACTGTATAGCGAGCGTGCATAGAGTATGTGCCTATGATCCATGCGAGGGTCTGTTCATTAGTATGCATATCAGGGTACGCACATCGCGTTCCGTACTGATGAAATAATTAAATCGGCGGTATGGCGGTGCCTCCTCCACTCCAGTCAACTCTGCGACATTTGTGACGGATCGCAAACGTCGCCACCTTTCGCTACGCCATGGGCATATTGACGACTGTGCATTTCCACGTCATCCAGGAAGCCAGCGCGCGGACCTTATCAATCGTCACGTTAAGAGCGTAGCGGATGCCACCTTTGGCCGGGTTGGCCGGGCTGCGCGAAGTTTTACTGAACGCGGTAGCCGGTAAAGACTTCGATGTGACTGTCATCCATAAAAAACTGGGATATAAATCGTGATTTCGTGATTGGGAACGTGAAGGACTTGTACAGATCAGGATCGAGTTTAAGAAGCTGCGCGGCGCGATCAAAACGCGACCTCATGGATTCAAACGGATCCTCTTCCAGGATACTCCTGACGTCATCTACAAGTACTTCCACATTAACCTCCGCTATCTCTGCTATGGCGGCTAGGATTCGGTGCTTCTGGATACTGTACCGGCGATGATCCTAAAATAATTCGGGCGGGTGATCTGTTCGATCCCCGCCCTGTATTTTTATTGATTTATTTTTTCAACGCTTCGTTCAGCGCTCCTTGCCGGTAACCTTCCAGGTCAAGGGTCACGAACTTAAACCCCAGTTGTTTGAAGGCCGCCGCAATACGCTGGGCCATCTCGACGTTCAAGGCGCACGGCATCTCGTCCGGCGCAATCTCGATCCGTGCGACATCCCCATGATGGCGCACGCGCATTTGACGAAAACCGAGTGCGCGCAAACGCGCTTCGCCACGTTCGATCACTGAAAGCTTTTCAATCGTCACAGGCATGCCGTACGGAATGCGCGATGACAGGCAGGCTGACGCCGGACGATCCCAAACGGGCAATCCCGCAAGCGCGGACAACTGACGAATTTCGGCTTTGGTTAATCCAGCTTCGATCAGCGGGCTGCGAACGTTCAACTCATTCGCAGCCTGTCTGCCGGGACGATAATCCCCGACATCGTCGGCGTTATTCCCATCGCACACAAATGTATAACCGCGCTCCAGCGCTACATCCGCCAGTTTGGTGAATAGCTCATGCTTACAGAAGTAGCAGCGATTGACCGGATTGGACTGATAATTGGGATCGTGAATCTCTTCGGTAAAGATGAATTCGTGCGGAATGGAAAACTGTTCAACAACAGCCAGCGCATCCTGGCGCTGGAAGTCAGGATAGCTGGGGCTTTCGCCCGTCACAGCCAGCGCCTTCGCTCCAAGCTCGCTGGCAGCAACATACGCCAGATACGCGCTGTCAACGCCGCCGGAGTAGGCGACAATCACCGATTCCATTTCGCGTAACAAGCGCCGCAGTTCATGTTCTTTGGTTAGGATTTCTCGACCAGGTTGGCCAGATTGACTGGACTGACTAGATTGATATGGCTCTTCTTTCGCGATTCCGGCTTGCACCATTTCTGTATGTTCCTTTTGGCTTTCCCGCTGGCACTGCGTTAAAACACCGAATAGCCTTTGATTCCCATCGGCACGCGGTAAACTTTTTGCGTGCTGACGACGATCATATTTCCACTATCGTCAAAGGCCAGCCCGACCAGCGATGAACCGGAAACGACCACTTCCGCTTCGCGCCCGTCTGGCGTAATGCGCACAATGCCGCGATGGCCCCGCAACGAAGCGGCGACATACAAATTCCCTTGCGCATCGAATGCCAAACCCTGCGGACGCCCCAGCCCGGTGTAAAACTTCGTCACGTCGCCCATTGCGTTGATGCGCTGAATGCTTTCAAACGACGAGACCGTTGGCCCACTGACGTACAAATCTCCATCCGGCGAGAATGCCAGATGAAAAGCTGCCACGCTCGGATCAAGCGATGCAAACGGGCGCGATTCCCCAAGTTCATTAATGCGAAAGATTGTGCCGCTGCGGTCGCCAACGAAGATGTCGCCGCCACGGTCAAACGCCAAGCCCGTCGCCACGCCTAAATCCGAAGCGATGGTTTCGACTTCGCCGAACGGCGAGATGCGGTAAAGCACGCCGTCATAACGGCTGGTCACATAAAGCGCGCCTTCGCGGTTGAAGGCCAGCCCAGTAGGATTGACGACGTCGGAAACAAAAGGTGAGACGCTGTCATCGGCGGAAATTTTGTAGATAGAGACGGGGACTGTCTGGCCCCGCGTGCCAGACAGCGTGACGTAGATGCTGCCGTCGTCGCGATCCACCGCCGGGTTGGCCACCGGATGCAGGTTATCGGCCAGCTTCACTCCCAGCGCGAACGAAGTTGCCATCGTGCCACTCGCGCTTTCAAGCTTCAGTTCATTGGCGCCGACGCCGGTTTCGCAATTCGGGATCGTAACAACCACGCGTTCCGATGAAGCGCTCGTCAATTTTCCGCGTTGGTCACTGAACCAAACATGGCAGGAGGAATAATCCGAAGTGTCATACCCTTCGCAGGCAATCACGACCTCGCCGCCTTCTACTCCGGCGCGAGGCACGGCTGCTTTAATCAGCCCGTTGCTGAAATTCGACATTACTGCTTTCTCCGTAAATTATCAGTTCAAATAGGGATTGGATGAAGGAAGGCGAATCATACGCGAGCGATTCAGTGATGTCTATAATCACTATTGCCGAGCGCTGCCGGTTGCGCTCAATCGCAGACTGCAAAGCTGATTTGAAGTAATAGCCCGCGACGCTGAATCCGCTCGCGGCTCCCGGTCTTTAGCATATTCAGATTGATGCGGATGTGCGTGGCAAAGAATCGCTGCTGGAAGAAGGTAGATTTTCCGGTGGCTTGAATGCCGATGAAAACAATCGCTTCCATTAGGTAGTTCGTTGGCGTGCAATACTCACTCAAATTGAAAACTGGTTTGCTCGGCTGGCTGAGTTGACCAAACAGCTTTTCCATAAGCACGGCGCATTAGTTTTGGGGCTTCGTCGTGATCTGTGGCATGGATCATGTAATACATAATATTTCCTCCACCGGAGATCTTTTCGTAGATCGGCCATGGCTGTACAGACCTATAACCAAGTTCTTCTTTGAAGCGATTTACAAAAGCTTCGGCGCGTCTTTTGGATTTCATTGTCCGCAATGTTTGCCAGTCATCACGCCCCCACCATTTCTCTATCATTTCTAAGTCTCGTTTTTGGGCAGCAAATGTTCTGCCAAGCCACGAATTAGCCAAGAAGTAAAATAACTCAATTTTGCTACCTTGGGTTTTATATTTTGCCAAAGCCTCAACAGTCTGCCACTCACACTGAAATGTTCTCTGATCAAGCAAGCAAAAGGTTGCTTCTGTTTGCTTGATGCGTGCTGATTCAAGAAGTTTATGTATCTCGATATTCGAATCTCCAGGATAAATCTCTACTTCCCTCTTTA
>JBDSAM010000628.1:0-2917 GCA_039922135.1 Blastocatellia bacterium | reverse complement strand
AGGCGACCACGGGCCGGTGGCATATCGAAATGTTTACGTGCGCCCGCTGCGAGAGATCATCAAACGGTAGCTGAAAATATGAGAAGAAGAAATTTACTACGTTCGGGAATCGTCCTGCTTCTGTCTTCGTTCTTCTGGCTGACGGGTGTTTTACCCACGCGTTATGCGCAACAGTTGCCGCGCGATGCCGGATTCGAGCAAACGATTCAGCCGTTCCTGGTCGCAAATTGTTACGGTTGCCACGACGCGCAAATGAAATCGGGCGGGCTGAATCTTGAGGCTTTCCAGACGGCGGCCTCCGTGATTCAAAATCGCGAGAAGTGGGAAGATGTGCTGCTGAAGATTCGCACGGGCGAGATGCCACCCAAAGGCATGCCGCATCCGAAAGAAGCGGACCTTAAAACCGTCATTCAGTGGCTTGAGAATCTGTTTGAGCAAGCAGACAAACAGGCCAAGCCTGATCCGGGGCGCGTGACGGCGCGGCGCTTGAACCGCAGCGAATACGCCAACACGGTGCGCGATCTGCTGGGCGTTGAGTTTCGCGCCAATCAGGAATTCCCGGTGGATGATTCTGGCGATGGCTTCGATAACATCGCCGATGTGCTGACCGTCTCGCCCGTGCTGATGGAAAAGTACATGGCCGCCGCCGAGCGCATCGCAGCCCGCGCCATCGGCGCCGACCCGCTGCCGAAAAAACCAGTCGAAGCCAAGTACAGCCGCGAGACGATGAACATACGGCGGCTGGATGTGAGCACTGCCGAAGCGACGCATCGCGTTGAGTGGGATGGCGAATATACAATCCGCATCGGCCTGCCGGGCGAACGCAGCGCCGACGCCAAGCCCGTCACAATGGGCTTCTGGATGGATGGCAAGCTGCTGCACTCGATGTCTGTCGAAACCAAACCCTCCAAGCTTGTTTACTTCAATCCATATTCCGAAGAAGACATGAGGCTTTACCTGCCCGAAGGAGACCACACCTTCCGCGTCGCTTTCAGCAACGACGACTTCGTCAAAGGCCTGCCGGAAAAAGAAGCCTATAACAACAAGAAGAACAAATTCATTGACTCTATGACCTTCGTCGGGCCTTTTCCGACTACGGCTGAGAAACCAAGCCGGAAGAAAATTCTGGTCTGCGATCCAAATTCAGGCCAAGCTTGCGTCGAAAAGATTATCGCCTCGCTCGCGCATCGCGCCTATCGCCGCCCGGTGACGAAGAGTGAAATTGCTTCCTTGATGAAATTGGCCAGCACAAGTAAGGGTGGAGGCAGCGAGGGGCTGAGCGTTGAGCAGGGCGTGCAAGTGGCAATTCAAGCGATGCTGGTCTCGCCGCACTTTTTGTTCCGCATCGAACGCGACCTGGCCCCAACCGATGCGACTAAGGTTCATCAAGTTGCTGACCTTGAACTGGCCTCGCGCCTAAGCTACTTCCTGTGGAGTTCGATGCCGGATGATGAGTTGCTGACGCTTGCCGAAGGCGGCAAACTGCGTGCACCCGGAACGCTCACCACGCAGATCAAGCGCATGCTGGCGGATGAAAAATCCGCTTCGCTGGCTGACAATTTCGCGGGACAATGGTTGGAGACACGCAACCTGGATGTGGTCAAACCCGACCCGCAAAAATTCCCAACCTGGGGCCCGGAACTGCGCGAGGCGATGAAGACGGAAACCCGTATGTTCTTCGAAGCGATCCTGCGCGAAAATCGTCCGCTCTCTGAATTTCTCGATGCGAGGTTCACTTTCCTGAACGAAACGCTGGCGAAGCATTACGGCATCGAAGGCGTCACCGGGCCGGACTTCCGCCGGGTAGAACTAAAGAACGATCAGCGCGGCGGTATCCTGGCGCAGGCAAGCGTGTTGACCGTATCGAGCTATCCGACGCGCACCTCACCGGTGATTCGCGGACAGTATCTGCTGCGAAATATCCTCGGTGCGCCGCCGCCGCCGCCGCCGCCCAACTTGCCGAGGCTGAATGAAGAGGAGGTGGGCACCGCTGGTTCGCTGCGGCAACAATTGGAAAAGCATCGCACGAATCCGACCTGCGCTTCTTGTCACGCTCGTATGGATGTGCTCGGCTTTGGTTTGGAGAACTACGACGCGATTGGACGCTGGCGCACGGTGGATGGCAAGTTCCCGATTGATGTGAGTGGCACGTTCCCCAACGGCAAATCATTCGCCAGCCCGGCCCAGATGCGGGCGCTGCTCAAGGGAGACATTACGGACTTCTCGCGCTGCCTGACCGAAAAGATGCTGACTTATGCGCTGGGCCGCGCAGTCGAACGATATGATCGCAAGACGATCAACGACATCAACCGGAAGTTGGCGGCGTCCGGCTATCAGTTCCAGACGCTGATTTACGAGATTGCCGAGAGCTTGCCCTTCCAATCGCGGCGCGGCGAGGCGCTCAAGCAAAACACGGCAGTGAACAACTAGCCTGGGTACGCACGCGCCCACGCGTGCATCCAACGAAGCCCGCACGCGTGGGCGCGTGCGTACCCAGAATTTTCCAAGGAGATTTCTTGATGATTACGCGCAAGGCAATGTCCAGAAGAACGATACTTAAAGGAATGGGAACGGCTATCGCGCTGCCTTTCCTGGATGCAATGACGCCCGCGTTGGCATACAGCAAAACTGGCAGCAAAATTCCCGGCGAAACGCCAGTCAGGATGATGTTCGTCTATGTGCCGAACGGGATCATGATGCAGCACTGGAATCCGACCTACGAAGGAAAGCTGCAAGAACTGCCGCGTGTGTTGAAGCCGCTTGAGTCGCTGAAGGACGACATCATGCTGCTCAGCAATTTGACGAATAACGCCGGGCGCGCGTGGCTGGACGGGGCAGGCGATCACGGGCGTTGCTGCGGTTCTTACCTGACCAGCGTTCACGTGCGAAAGACCAAATCCGACATTCTGTCGGGAAC
>JBDSAM010000627.1:0-2847 GCA_039922135.1 Blastocatellia bacterium | reverse complement strand
CCGGGTGGGTTCTTGAGACGCACTCTTCCACAAACACCCGGTCGCTACCGCTCCCGGTTCCGCACCTAAATCCAATCCACAACCCAACACTTCATCGGAGGAACGTATGAGCGACCAGAAAAAACCGACCGTTAGCCGCCGTAGTTTTCTTCGCCAGTCTGCCGAAGCGATCACCGTCACCACGCTTGGCGTGGAGCTGGTCGCCAATGCCAGCCCCTCTGCCGTGCGTACAGCGACGGATTGGGTGCCGCTGGGCAAACTCAACAAGCAGAAGATCAAAATTCCGCGTCTGGGAATGGGCACCGGTTCGATCAATGGTTCGGTACAGCGCGCGCTGGGGCAGGAAGGGTTTAACAAATTGGTCGCGCACGCTTATGAACGCGGCGTGCGGTACATTGACACCGCCGACAATTACAAAACCCACGAGATGATCCGCGAAGCGATCAAGGCCAACAAGATTCCGCGCGACAAAATCTTCATCCAATCCAAACTGCCCATCAAAAAAGAGACGCTGGCCGATCCAATGGGTACAATTGACCGGTACCGAAAAGAATTAGGAGTGGACTACATTGACAGCTTGCTGATTCATTGCGCGACGACGCCCACCTGGGTCAGCGATCATAAGCTGCTGATGGATACATTCGACCAGGCGCAGGCGAAAGGCTGGATCAAGATCAAAGGATGTTCCTGCCACGGACTGCGCGCATTGCGCGCCGCGACGACCAGCGATTGGATGGAAGTCCAACTGGCCCGCATCAATCCGCAAGGCCATCACGTGGATCAGGACCTCGCGGATGTCCATGCTCCACAAGGCAAATACGATGAAGCGATGAAAGAGATCAAAGCCATGCACGCCAAAGGACGCGGCATCATTGCCATGAAGCTGTGCGGCAACGGCGATTTCACCAATGCTGAAGACCGCGAAAAGGCCGTCCGCCATGCCGTTAACTGCGGATTCGTGGACGCGATGGTCATTGGTGTCAAAAGCCCTGCGGAAGTGGACGAAGCAATTGACCGCGTCAATCGCGCGCTGGCCGGAAAGGCATAACCGGGCAGAATCTAACTCCTGTCTGAAAAATGAGGATCCCGTATGCTCCGTTTGAAGCCTGCCGCTTTCACAATTATTTTTGCGCTTCTGCTATCACCTGTGATCCCTGTCAACTCGCAAAACTCCATCGGAGATAAACCGGCCAAAGGCGGAGGGCGCACTCGTTCCGCCGTCCGCGCAATGAACGGCATGGTGGCAACCAGCCAGCCCCTGGCTTCCGCCGCGGGCTTGCGTGTGCTGCAACAGGGCGGCAATGCAATTGATGCCGCTGTCGCAGCCGCTGCCGTGCTGTGCGTCGTCGAACCGATGATGGTCTCACCCGGCGGCGATCTGTTCGCGCTGGTCTGGGATGCAAAAAAGAAGGAGTTGAAAGCGCTGAACGCCAGCGGGCGGGCGCCACAAGCGGCCAACATTGATGAATTGAAAAAGCGCGGCTTCACGCGAATTCCGCAGAACGGCATTCACGCGGTCACAGTGCCCGGCGCGGTGGATGGCTGGGCGAAGTTGTTGGAACGTTACGGCACGATGAAGCTGGCCGAGGTGTTGCAACCCGCGATTGAATACGCCGAGCGCGGCTATCCGGTGACGGACGTGATCGCCGAAGACTGGGAAGCTGGGGTCAGCTACAAAAAGAACGAAGATTTTGCCCGCACCTTCCTGCCTGATGGCAAATCGCCGAAGCCCGGCGAAATCTTCACGAACAAGAATCTCGCCCGCACGCTGAAAGCAATTGCCGCTGGCGGGCGCGACGTGTTTTACAAAGGCGAAATCGCGCAGAAGATCGTCAGGTTCGCCGAGTCGCAAGGCGGACTGCATACGATGCAGGATTTCGCCGCGCACACTTCAAACTGGCTTGACCCGATCCGCACCGTCTATCGCGGCCACACCGTTTATGAACTGCCGCCGAACAATCAGGGGCTGGCCGTGCTTCAGATGCTGAACATTCTGGAAGGCTACGATGTGCGTTCGCTTGGCCACAACACGGCGGAATACCTGCATCTGCTGGTTGAAGCGAAGAAGCTGGCTTACGCCGACCGCGCCTGGCACATCGCCGATCCGGCATTTTACAAAGCGCCGCTCGATAAGCTGACCTCAAAAGAATATGCCGCTGAATTGCGCAAGAAGATTGATCTGAACCGTGCGGCTGGCCCGTCTCCGGTTGGTTCGCGCGGCGGCGAAGACACCGTTTATCTGACTGTCGTGGATAAAGACCATAACGCCGTCTCATTCATTCAAAGCATCTTCAGCGCGTTCGGCTCCGGTCTGGTTGCGGGCGACACCGGTATTGTGTTGCACAATCGCGGCGCGGGCTTTTCGTTTGACCCAAACCATCCGAACAAACTGGAAGGCGGCAAGCGCCCTTTCCATACCTTGATTCCGGCGATGGTTTTCAAAGACGGCCAGCCCTGGCTGACCTTTGGCGTGATGGGCGGCGATATGCAGGCGCAAGGTCACGCACAGATTTTGCTGAACCTGATTGATTTCGGGATGGATGTGCAGCAGGCCGGTGAACAGGCGCGCTTCCGCGATTTTGAGAATGGGCTGGCGCTAGAATCAGGCGTTGGCCCAAATGTGCGCAAAGCGCTGGAAGCCAAAGGGCATCGCCTGACCGCCGCGCCGGGCGCGTTTGGCGGCTATCAGGCAATTATGATTGATCCGAAAACGGGAGCGCTCTTCGGCGGTTCCGACCCACGCAAAGACGGCTGTGCTATCGGCTGGTAATCAACTGGTAGAACTAACCACAACACCACTAGGAGGACTTCGCAATGAAAGAGAAACAAGCTTCTGAAAAACCGGGC
>JBDSAM010000626.1:0-3119 GCA_039922135.1 Blastocatellia bacterium | reverse complement strand
GCTCCTGCATCTTTTCGTCGCGGCTTAAACTGGGCAGCAGCACTTTGACGGCCACGGGCCGATCCAATCCCAGTTGGGTCGCTTCAAACACCGCGCCCATCCCGCCCCGGCTGACCAGCCGTTCGACTCGATAGCGTTCCGCCAACACCGTCCCGGTCTCCAGGCCATACCAATTTTCGCGCGGCTGTTCGCTTTTTGGGATATCCAATAGCTCGGTCATTGCTTCTCCACTCATAACGATTTGATTTACTGGGATGGCAGGAACGCCAGCCACCTTAAGGTTTCAATACGGCAATTGCGATACCAAAGGATTTCAGGAAGAGGGCGTTAGCCGGTTTTTTTTCTAAATCGCCTCGCTGCAACAGCAATCATAAAAACGCTCATCCCGGTTAAAATCAATCCCTGCTTCCACAAATCTTGAAGCTCAGCGCCGCGCAGGATGATGCCGCGAAAGATTTGAATCAAATAAGTCGTCGGAATGATCTTGCTCACCCATTGAAAGAACACCGGCATATTTTCGAGAGGAAAAAAATAGCCCGACAGGAAGATAGAAGGCATCATTGTGCCGAAGGCCATCTGCATCGCTTCCTGATAAGTGCGCGCGCGCGTCGAAATCAACAACCCGAGGCTAAGCATCGTGGTGATAAATGGCGTTGCCAGCAGTAATAAAAGAAGAACATCGCCTCGAATCGGCACGCCGAACGCCCAGCGCATAAATGTCAGCAGCAGGCAAATCTCTGCAAACGCCACAACACCGTAAGGGACGACCTTGCCCACCATCAGGCCCAGCGGCTTGACAGGTGTCATATACAACTGTTCCAGCGTGCCGCGTTCGCGTTCGCGGACAATAGCGACGGCAGTCATCAACACAGTCATCATCTGCATCAGGACGGCGATCATGCCTGGGATCAGAAAATTGGCTGAGCGCGAATCGGGGTTGAACAGGATTTTGGGACGCGCTTCGATGGGTAAGGTTTGCCTGACACTTGATACGCTAAGACTGCGTTCAAGCGATTCGCGCAGGGCGATGGCGTTCGATACGTTCAGTGCCTCGCCAGCCACGGACGATTCCGATCCATCCACCAGCACTAGATAACTGGCTGTCTCGCCAGCCAGCAAGCGCCGCGAATAATCCGGCGGAACCTTGATGCCCACGCGCGCGCGACCGGAGATTACCTCGCGGTTGAGTTCTTCCTCCGAATTCACGTATTTGACTACTCTAAAATCATTCGAATTGACGAAACGGTCGAGCAAACGACGACTCTCCTGCGTTTTGGCTGCGTCGTAAACCGCCGTTGCAATGTTGCGTACATTGGTGTTGATGGCAAAGCCGATCAAAAACATTTGCAGCATCGGCATGAAGACAGTGAAAAACAATGCCATCCGGTCGCGGCTGATGTGGATTGCCTCTTTACGCAACACGGGGAGCAGGCCGCTGAATGGCCCGCTGGAGGAGGTGCTCTGCGTCGGCAGCTTGCTTTCTGTAGCCGGTGGCCTGTCGCCGGAGGTGCCAGGGGTTAATGCCTTCATGGGTTATTCCTTCAACGAATGAGTCAGCGTCACGAACACATCTTCCAACGATGGCTTGATCGGCAACAGATCGGCATCGGCAAAGCCTTCGCGCGCCAAATCAGCGCGGATTTGATCTAGGCTGATCTTCTCATCCATCAGCAAATGGATGGCTTGGCCGAATATCGTCGCGCTGCGAACGTAAGGCTGGCGCTTCATCGCGGCCAGAGCATTAGAGGTTTTGCTCGTATTGATCTCAATGCGGCGCGTCCCGGTCGGCGTGACTTCGGGGATTTCTTTCAGTTCGTCAGGCGTGCCGTAAGCGATCAGCTTCGACATATAGATGTAACCGACACGCCCGCAGCGTTCGGCTTCGTCCATGTAATGCGTCGTGACGAAAAACGTCACGCCTTGCCCCGAAAGCTGAAATAGCAAATCCCACAGATCGCGCCGCGCCACAGGGTCAATACCTGCCGTCGGTTCGTCCAGAAACAGCAATCGCGGCTCGTGTATGAACGCGCAAGCCAGCGCCAGCCGCTGCTTCCAGCCGCCTGAGAGCTTGCCCGCGCGCCGGTCAAGATAGGGTTCAAGGTGAGTGAGTTGAATCGCGTCATCTTTTCTCCTGCGCAGGTAATCGCCGCGCAGGCCGTAAACGCCGGCGTAAAACTCGATGTTTTCTATCACCGTCAGGTCTTCGTATAGGCTGAATTTCTGGGACATATAACCGACCTGCTGGCGAATTTCATCAGCTTGAGTGACACAATCCAGCCCCAGCACTTTGCCGCTGCCTTCATTCGGAGTAATCAAGCCGCAGAGGGCTTTGATGAGCGTAGTCTTGCCCGAACCGTTCGGCCCAAGAAATCCAAAAATCTCGCCCTCTTCAACCGAGATCGAAACGCGATCCACGGCGGTGAAGTTGCCGAAGCGGATAGTCAGGTCTTTCGTTTCAATTGCCTTCATCTCACTTCTCCAAAGTCACGTCGGCAGCCATTCCCGCTTTTAGTTTGCCTTCGCGGTTGTCAATACGGACTTTGACGGCAAAGACTTGATGGTTGCGTTCGTCGCGGCTCTGGATGTTGCGTGGCGTGAATTCGCCTTGATTACTGATCTGCTCGATTACGCCGTCAAACGAGCGATCGGCGAAGGTGTCTACTTTGAGCTTGGCTTTCTGCCCGACTCTGACTAAGCCGAGCTGCGGTTCGGGTATGTAGACGCGAACGTAGATTTGATCTTTTTCCAGCAGCCGCGCGACGTTCTGATTGGGCGTGAGCAGATCACCAGGCCTGACGCTCAGGACTTCGACCGTCGCGGCGGCGGGCGATTTCACTTCGCCTTCTTCAAGTTGAACTTTGATCTGTTCCAATCGCGCTTGCGCTTCGGCCAGTTGGGCGCGGGCGTCGGCGATCTCTTCGGCGCGCGGACCGGCAGCAACCAAACGTTCGGCTTCCTGCGCCTGGCGGAATTTCTCTTCAGCGGCGCGAATGTCTTCCTTGCGGCTGCCGTTGAGCAGCAGGTCGAGCTTTTTCTTTTCCGCGTCGCGGCGGGCGCGTTGATTGTCCAATCGGAATTTGGCGGCGTCAAACTCTTGCTGAGCGATGTCGCCGGTCGCG
>JBDSAM010000625.1:0-7214 GCA_039922135.1 Blastocatellia bacterium | reverse complement strand
GTGCGAAAGCAGAATACGCGTTTCGTCGGCGTGAGTATCAAGCAAGGCCTGTGCCAGATCGTCCCGCCCGACCGTTAAATCGTCAATGCCGACCAGCCGGACGTGCGCCGCTGCTCGTTCAAGCAGTAGATTTTCATTATTCAAAATGCGGATGCCCTGTCTGGCAAAGGCCGCTTCCAGTCCGGGGCCATCAGTCCAATGATCGTGATTGCCCATGACGGCAAAAACGCCGTATGGCGCGCGCAAAGCTCCCAACGCGCGCGCGCAGCCATCCACGTAATCGCGCGAATGCGAAACATAATCGCCGGTCAAGACCACCAGATCGGCTCGTAGCTCATTCGCCCGACTCACGGCGGCGGAGATTTTCGCCTCGCTTAAAAATGGACTGTGGTGAATGTCAGAAAGCTGCACTATGCGGAAGCCGTGAAATTCGCGCGGCAGCTTCGGCAATAGAATGCGCTGATGCGTGATTTCGACACGGCGCGGTTCGATCAAAGCGGCTTGCAGAAGAGCGGAAAAAGTTTTAAGCCAGCGTTTGCGCTGGCGTGGCAGCGTGCCCAACACTCGCCTTTGCTTGAAACGCGAGACGACAGAATTTCTCATCCAGCCCAGCTCCTAAAAAAATGCTTCTGAATAAAATGCTTTTGACGACGACGTTGTGTAGAAGAGTAAGTGAAGCCCATGTCTTCAATTCATGCTGACTTCTTCATTTTTGATGTTGTTCCAACGCTGGGCGGATTATATTCGTCCGGCGCAACCTGCCGCAATCATCTACTGAGGTTTCGAATTGTTCAACCTTCCATCGCTCAGCATCATCATTCCCGTGTTCAACGAGCAATCACAGATCGCCGGTGCGCTGACCGCATTCAGATCGCAAGCTCGCGAGTCGCAAGCTCGCGGCCAGGAAGTTGACCAGAGGCTTGAAGTGATCGTGGTTGATGGCGGCAGCAGCGACCGTACGGCAGAGATCGTGCGCAGTTTTGACTTTGTTCGCTTCACGGTTGCCGAGCAGGCCAATCGTGGCTGGCAAATGAACCAAGGCGCGCGGATGGCAAACGGCGAAATACTGGTGTTCCTGCACGCAGACGTAAAGTTGCCACAACGGCCGCTTAATGCGATCAGGCAGGCGTTGGCCGATGAGCGCATGTTGGGCGGATGTTTTCAAATCTGTTTTCCGGCTGATGCCCCGAAGTCATTAAAGCTGGTGGCGTGGGGGATCAACCTGCGTACGCGCTGGTATCGCACAGCGACGGGTGATCAAGCGATCTTTGTACGCCGCGGTGTCTTCGAAGAAATCGGCGGGTATCAAACCCTCCCGCTGATGGAAGATATTGAGTTCTTTCATCAGATTAAACAGCATGGCCGCGTCGCGGTGCTCAGGGGAAAGGTGGAAATCTCGCCGCGCCGCTGGCTGAAGCGAGGCATCTGGCGGACGGTGTTGCTGATGTACCTGTTGCGGGTAGGATATTGGTTGGGGATTCACCCGGCGACGCTCAAACGATTTTTTTTGGACGTTCGGTGAAAGGCTTGACGCTTTGCTGTCAGCAACGTTATCAATCTTTCCACACATTTCCCCCAAAGAGATTTATATGGACACAAATCATCAGCGCACGATCACCATCCTCATCGGGCTTATTCTATTTGCGTTGCAGGCTTCGCCTGCGCGTTCTCAGGATAAATCCAAACAAGACCCGAGATTCCATCCTGTGCCGATGAATCCTGGCCCGCTTGGCGCGGCTGGCTACATCACATTGTTGCCGATTGATGACCGTCCCGCAGTCGGGCAGTTTGTGCAGATGATCGGGGCGGTGGCTGATCATAAAGTGACAATGCCGCCACGCGAGATGCTGGGCCGGTTCACTACGGCGGGTGACACTGCGCGCATTGAACAATGGCTGCGTTCGCAGGATTACTCCAAAACCGATGCATTGATTGTTTCGGTAGATATGCTGGCATATGGCGGATTGGTCGCTTCGCGAACGAACAAGACTTCGCTGGAAGACGCCAAAAAACGGCTGGAGTTTTTCCGTTGGTTCAAAGCGAAATACCCACGCGTGCCGGTTTATGCTTTCAATGTGATTATGCGCGTCGCGCCGACGGCCAGCGCTGAAACGCGCGGAATGCACGATCAACTGGCGCGCTGGGCGGAATTGAAAGACAGGGCCCCGAAAGCTAACGACGCGAAACTGACGGCAGAACTGGCCGGCCTGGAAAAAGAACTCAACTCCGCCGTGATTGAAAACTATCTGGCCGCGCGCAAACGAGATTTGCAAATCAATCTGGCGATGCTTGATCTGGTCAAGGCAGGCACGGTCAACGAATTGATCCTGCTACAGGACGATGCGCGCCAGTATGGCCTGCATCGCCAAGATCAAGTCGTGTTGCGGACAAAGCTGAAAGACTTGGGATTGGAATCGAAAGTGCCTATTTACAATGGCACGGACGAAGGCTCGCTTTCGTTAGTCAGCCGCGCCGTGCTAGATAAGTTTCAATCCAGACTCAAAGTCGCAGTTATCTATTCGTCCGAAAAGAGCAAGGCGATCATCAATCCTTATGAAGACCATCCGCTGCAATTTACCGTCGAAAGCCAGATTCGCGCCGCTGGCGGCGTTCCCGTCGGCGAATTTGATCAAAGCGATTACCGCCTGTTCGTCAATGCGCCCGGCACGGATGACGAACAATTCGACTTGTTTCTAAAAAAGATGATCAAAGAGATGAAAGAAAGTCGTCATATAGCGCTGGCCGACGTGATGTTTCCCATGCCTCACTTCAGCGGCGCGGACGAACGCATCATTGCTGCGCTGAAGCGCGAAAATCTATTCGACCGCTTTGCCGGATACGCTGCCTGGAACACGGCAGGTAATACGCTGGGCACAGCGATCCCGCATGCCAACATGCGCGTCTTCTTCCGTTCTAAGCTGAACGACCGAGCCGACCGCGCCGCGCGCACTGAAGCCGCTCATCTGGAATTCCTGCTCAACCGGCTTGCGGGAGATTACCTATATCACGACATTGTGCAGTTGGAAGTGAATAAGCGGTTGCGGGGCGAATCAAAGAATCAGGAAGTGACCTACGAATTCACGCCGCAGAAATACGAAGAAGTGAACCGCGAAATTTCCAGGAAGTTGAAAGCCGAGATTGAAAAGTTCTTCGCTGACTACTTCAAAGGCCACACACATCGGCTGGCCATTTACAAAGGCGTGGAAAAGACGATCACTGTCAACGGGCTGAAAGATTTGAATGTTTACCTGCCGTGGCCGCGCACGTTTGAATGCGTGATTGAATTCAAGCTGGAATACCCAGCGAACTGACGATCCGGCATCGAAAGCAAGTGTAGTTTTTCAGAGATTATGGTTGTTGCAGTAATCATCAAGAGTAAAGGCGGGCGCACGCTGATTGGCGCTTTGCTTGTGTTTGTTCTATTCGTGTCCAACACCGCTTCGCAAAACCCGCTACAAAATAACCTTCCTGACAAAGCGGCCTCTGCCACACGCGCAAAGGCATTGCTCAAACGCGCGCGGATGGCAGCAGGATTTGAATCCGTTTCAGGCGAAGTGCAAACACTCTCCTTTTCCGCCAAATCCCAGCGCTTTTTGAAGTACATCAGCGTCCAATCGCCGGTCAAAGTCGAAGAGAAAGAGAGAACGCTGGGCGGCAAAATCGAAGCCGATTGCTGGCTGCCGGATAAGTTTCGATTGAAGCGGAAAGGCTCGACGCTGACGGGCTTCGGATTTTCGTATACCGAGATTATCAATGGTGGTGAGGCGTGGCGCGACCCACCGATGAGCGTGCGATCGTTTGGGCGCGACAGCCGCGTGATTGACGTTGGCGACATCGAACGGACGCTGTTGATGCAATCCCGCACAGCCAAACAACAGATCGCGTTTTATACGCTGGGTTGGTTATTGCACGCCCCGCCTTCGCTGCAAGCCGAATTAAGTTATGCCGGCATTTATGAACTGGATGGCCGCGCAACCGATATTGTTGTTGCCGAAGCGCAGGAAGGGTTTCGCGTGGTGTTGCTGTTTGATCAGACGACGCATCTGTTGGCGGCGCTTAGCACTGGCTTTTTCGATTCGTACCGCGAAACAGTGATTGTTGAAACGGCCAGTTTCGATCCGCGATTCACGCGCGCCACTTTCGCTCGCGCTCGCGAAGAGCGTCGCGCCCGCACCCAGCCGCCGAAAGCGCATGAAATCCTGTGGGTGTTTTCAGACTACCGCGCGACATCAGGCGTGACGTTGCCGTACCGCACACAGATCAAATTCGATGGCCGTTTGGTCGAAGACCTGACCATCAATGAATTCAAGATCAATCAACCTGGCAACCCGAAAAAGTTCGACGGTAAGCCAGAAGTTAAATACGCTCCCCAGTAACGTATTGAGCACAAGAAAAAAATCTCTTCACGAAGGCTCACGAAGGAAACCGGAATGGCCTGATCCTGTTTGTCTCTCTTCTCTTTCTTCGTGCTTTTTCGTGGGACTTTGTGGAGAAAATCTTTTTCTCTTAGGAATGGAGTGTGATTAACTCTACCAACTCACCGCAGAGACGCTGAGAACGCTGAGAAAACGCAGAGAAGACAAAAAAACTCTGCGCTGGGTCTGCGACGCTCTGTGCCTCTGCGGTGAAGAGATTTTTCTTGGCAGTTTTATTTCCAAGCCATTCCTTAGTCGTTCGATTCTGGGAAGCTGCATTCCCGCAAGCGGCCAATTATCTAATCCTCTCACTCACCCCCGTCCTGATAACACTGAAATCAGTCAGCGACTTAGCTTTTTCCATCAAGTGGCACGGAACTTGGAGTCTTAAGCTAAAAATCTTTCAGGAGAACTTCCGATGAATACCTTGATCCAGGATTTGCGCTACGGCCTGCGAATGCTGCTGAAGAAGCCAGGCTTCACCTTGGTTGCTATCATCACGCTGGCGCTGGGCATTGGCGCGAACACAGCTATTTTCAGCGTCGTCAACGCTGTCATGCTGCGCCCGTTGCCCTATCAACAGCCGGAGCGCTTGGTCGCCGTGTGGGAGAGCGATCAACGCAGGATGCGCAGCAAAACTTCAATGTCGTATCCGAACTTTTACGACGTGCGCACGCAGAGCCAATCCTTCGAACGGATGGCGTCTTTCTACACGAACAACGTCGCACTGACTGGTACGGCCACTCCGGTCAATCTGCGTAGCGCCGTAGTCTCAGCGGAACTGTTCGCGCTGTTGGGCAGCAAGCCGGAACTGGGCCGTTGGTTTTTGCCGGAAGAAGGCAAGGTGGGAGGCAGCACGGGGCGCGCCGTCATCATCAGTCACGCCTTGTGGCAGCGGCAGTTCGGCGGCGATGCGAACATCGTCGGGCGTTCTGTGGTGCTCAATGGCAAACCGTCGAGCATCGTCGGCGTCATGCCCAGCGGATTTCAGTTCCCGATTGAATCTGATCCGATTCAGGTCTGGCTGACCTCAGCGATTGACGGCGAAAAGACCAACCCGAAGGAACCGGCCAATGATGAACAACGCGGCTCGCACTTCATCAACGCCGTCGGGCGGTTGAAACCCGGCGCGACTATTGAGCAGGCGCAGGCCGAAGCCAGCCTGATCGCCGCCAACCTGGAAAAGCAATATCCCGACACCAATAAGCAGCGCGGCGTCCGGCTGATTCCGTTCCATAACGATCTGGTCGCCGATTACAGTAAAGCCTTGTGGATTATTCTGGGCGCGGTCGGATGCGTGTTGTTGATTGCATGTGTGAACGTCGCCAATCTGTTGCTGGCGCGGGCGACGGCTCGGTACAAGGAGATCGCCCTTCGCGCGGCGCTCGGCGCAAACCGTTGGCGCGTCGTCAGGCAGTTGCTGACGGAAAGCTTGGTGCTTAGTTTGATCGGCGGCGTGTTGGGGCTGCTGTTGGCGTGGTGGGGAACGGAAGCCTTGGTCCGAATGATTCCCGAAGACGTGCCGCGATTGTCTGAAATCAACATTGACCGCTGGGTCTTCGGCTTCACGCTGCTAATGTCTGCAGTGACGGGCGTTGTATTTGGATTGGCTCCGGCGTTGCAGGCGTCAAAGGTCGAATTGACAGAAGCGATGAAAGAGGGCGGGCGCTCGGGTGGTAGCAGTGGGCATTCTCGTTTGCGCAATTCTCTAGTGATCGCGGAAATCGCCGTCGCCATGGTCTTGCTGGTCGGCGCTGGGCTATTGCTGAAGACCTTCCGCAAGCTCCAGCAAGTGGATTTGGGATTCGATACCACGCATGTGGTGACGGCTGCGGTCGAAATTCCAGAAGCGCGCTACCCGAAGCCGGAGCAGGCCGCGGCGTTCTACAAATCGCTGGTCGAGAAAATGAAGACGCTGCCGGGCGTCGAATCGGCGAGCGCCATTGTGCCGTTGCCATTGAGCGGCGACTCTTTCAGCATTTCGTTCGAGGTCGAAGGGCGCAACATTCCGAAAGGCGAACAACCCAGTTCGCACTTCCGCGCGATCAGCGCAGATTATTTCGGCACGATGAAAATCCCCCTGCTGGCCGGGCGCGATTTCACTGAGCGCGACGACGAAAACTCCCAGCTCGTTATCATCGTCAACGAAGCCTTCGCCCAAAAACATTTTCCCGGCGAAAGCCCCATCGGCAAACACCTCAAGCCGGGCATCTCGCTGGAAGGCGATACGAAGTGGCGCGAGATCGTCGGCGTGGTCAAAAACGTCAAGCATCGCCAATCGCTGACGCGCGATTACGAGGCGAAGTATTACCTGCCGCACCCGCAGATGCCCATCGGCAGCATGAATTTGGTCATCCGAACCAAGAATGAACCGACCGGCCTGGCCGCGGTGATTCAACGCGAGGTCAACTCGCTCGATAAAGACGTTCCCGTTTATCGAACCAAAACGCTGGATCAATACTTGGGCTTGGCCGTCGCTCAGCCGAAATTCAACGCAATGCTGCTGGCGCTGTTTGCCGGGTTGGCGCTGTTGCTGACGGCGGTCGGGCTGTACGGAGTGATGGCTTATTCAGTCGCGCAGCGCACGCAGGAGATCGGCGTCCGCATCGCATTGGGCGCGCAAACAAGCGACGTGATGAAGATGGTTCTGCGGCACGGATTGACGCTGGCGGCGATTGGACTGGTGATCGGCGCTGGTGCGGCGCTGGTGCTGACACGATTGATGGCAGGTTTGCTTTATGGCGTCGCCCCGTCTGACCCGTTGACGTTTGTCGTTATTGCGCTGTTGCTGGCGCTGGT
>JBDSAM010000624.1:0-4141 GCA_039922135.1 Blastocatellia bacterium | reverse complement strand
ATTGTTACCGGCGGAGCGTTGATGCCCAGTACGCAGGAACCTTCGCACGGAGCAGGACAGACGCGACCGGTGAATTCCGGAAAGTTATTGGTCTTCTGCAATCGCAGCAGGGCTTCGCCCCATTGACCGCGATAAACCAGATCATTCCATTCAGGAATCAAATTGTTGATTGGACAGCCTGAAGCCATCCCATTGATCAGTTTGCCGGTATGACAGAACGGCACACCGCAATCCATGCAGCGCGCACCCTGATTGCGCAGTTTCTCTTCCGCGAAATAGTCGTGGAATTCCACCCAGTCGCCGATGCGTCTGGCCGGTGGCCGGTCTTGCGGCAGGTCGCGTGTGAATTCTAAAAACCCAGTGGGTTTACCCATGATCTTGTCTCGATTTGGTTTTAGTTACTTGCCGCCAGCGCGCGCAACGTCTGTGGAGTTTGATTCAAACGCCGCCCAAACGGCTTCTTCTTCGCTCATACCCGCGGCGCGCATCTCGCGTTGAGCGTCGAGCACTCGTTTGTAATCGTTCGGCATTACGCGGACGATGCGAGGAAGCCATTTCCCCCAAGCCGACAGAATTTCTTCGGCGCGGCGGCTGCCGGTGTGTTCGGCGTGACGTTCAATCATCGCTTTGACCAAATCCAGTTCGCCCTCATCAGCAAAGTGTATCAACTGCCCGAGCCTGACCATTTCAGTGTTACAGCGTTCGGCGAAACCGCCGGTTTCATCCAGCACATAAGCCACGCCGCCCGACATTCCAGCGGCGAAGTTGCGACCGGTGACCCCTAGTACAACGACTCGCCCGCCGGTCATGTATTCGCAGCCGTGATCGCCTACGCCTTCAACGACGGCATTAACGCCGCTGTTGCGGACGCAGAAGCGTTCGCCCGCGACTCCGTTGAAGTAGGCTTCGCCGCTGGTCCCGCCGTACAGCGCGACGTTGCCGATGATGATGTTCTCTTCGGGTTTGAAGGTGGAACCTTTGGGCGGATAGACGATGATCTTGCCGCCCGATAGACCTTTGCCGATGTAATCGTTCGAATCGCCCTCAAGCTCGAGCGTGATGCCGCGCGGCACAAATGCCCCGAAGCTTTGTCCGGCGGAACCGGTGAAGTGAAGCTGAATCGTGTCGTCAATCAAACCGCCGGCACCGTAACGCCGAGTCACTTCACTGCCCAGAATCGTGCCGACCGTGCGATTCTGATTGGTGATTGGAAGGCGGGCTTTCACCGTCCTGCCTTCTTCCAGCGCAGGTTGGCACAGCTTCAACAACGTCGTGTTGTCCAGCGCCTTGTCCAAACCGTGATCTTGTACGATCTGGCAATAGCGCCCGACTTCGGCTGGCACGTCCGGCTGATGCAGAATCGCCGAAAAGTCCAGGCCGCGTGCTTTCCAATGGTCAATCGCTTTCCGAGTTTCCAGACATTCTGTGTGGCCGACCATCTCGTTAATCGTGCGGAATCCGAGTTCGGCCATCAACTCGCGCACTTCCTCGGCGATGAAGCGCATGAAGTTGACGACGTTGTCCGGCGAACCCGTGAAGCGTTTGCGAAGCTCAGGGTCCTGCGTTGCCACGCCGACCGGGCAGGTGTTTAGATGGCAAACGCGCATGACAATGCAGCCGAGCGTGACCAGCGGCGCGGTGGCAAACCCGAACTCTTCAGCGCCCAGCAAAGCAGCGATGACCACATCGCGGCCCGTCTTCAACTGCCCGTCGGTTTCAACGCGGACGCGGCTGCGCAGGTTGTTGAGCACCAGCACCTGATGCGTTTCGGCCAAACCAAGCTCCCACGGGACGCCAGCGTGCTTAATGCTGGTTTGCGGAGAAGCTCCTGTGCCGCCGTCGTAACCGCTGATCAAAATCACATCGGCATGAGCTTTGGCGACGCCCGCCGCAATCGTTCCGACGCCGACTTCGGCCACCAGCTTGACGCTGATGCGCGCGCGGTTGTTGCCGTTCTTCAAGTCGTAGATCAACTGCGCCAGGTCTTCGATGGAGTAAATGTCGTGATGCGGCGGCGGCGAAATCAACCCGACGCCTGGCGTCGAATGCCGCGTCTTGGCTATCCAGGGATAGACCTTGCTGCCAGGCAACTGGCCGCCTTCGCCGGGTTTCGCTCCCTGTGCCATTTTGATTTGAAGCTCAGCGGCGCTGACCAGATATTCGCTGGTCACGCCGAAGCGCCCGGACGCGACTTGTTTGATCGCGCTGTTGCGCCAGTCGCCATTTTCGTCCGGCGTGAAACGATCCGGGTCTTCGCCGCCTTCGCCTGTATTGCTCTTGCCGCCAATGCGGTTCATCGCAATCGCCAAGGCTTCGTGTGCCTCTTTGCTGATCGAACCGTAAGACATCGCGCCGGTCTTGAATCGTTTGACGATTTCATCAACCGGTTCGACTTCATCAATCGGCAAGGGCGGATGGTTTGATTTCAAATTCAACAATCCACGCAGCGTGTAAAGCTGCTTCGCCTGATCGTCAACCAGGCGGCTGTATTCTTTGAAAGTCTGGTAGCTGCCGGTGCGCGTGGCTTTTTGCAGCATGTGAATTGATTGCGGGTTGAACAGATGAGCTTCGCCGTCGGCTCGCCATTGGTACTGGCCGCCCGCTTCTAGCGCGTTGCCGTTGACCTGACGATCCGGGAAAGCATGGTTGTGTCGCTGCAAAACTTCACTAGCAATCACGTCCAGCCCGATTCCGCCAAGACGTGACGCTGTTCCGGTGAAGTAGCGATCAACCACTTCAGGCTTGATTCCGATGGCTTCGAAAATCTGCGCGCCGCTGTAACTCTGCACCGTGGAAATGCCCATCTTCGAGATGACTTTGACGATGCCTTTGTTGACGGCTTTGATGTATTTGGCCACGGCCTGTTCGTGCGCCGCGCCCGGCAGCATGCCTTGATTGATCATGTCGTGCAGCGTTTCAAAGGCAAGATAAGGATTGATGCCGCGCGCGCCGTAACTGAGCAACAAGGCGAAGTGATGAACTTCGCGCGGCTCGCCGGTTTCCAAAACCAGTCCAACCTGTGTGCGCGTGCCTTCGCGCATCAGGTGATGATGCACCGCCGCGACCGCCAGCAGCGCCGGAATCGGGGCATAGTTACGATCAATGCCTCGGTCAGACAGAATAATGATGTCGAATCCGTCCGCGTGCGCCTGGCTGGCGCGTTGGCACAATGCTTCGACCGCGCGCTCCATTCCAGCGCCACCGTCGCCGGCTTTGAACAACATCGGCAGCGTGATGGATTTGAAACCCATGCGATCATTGCCGGCCAGTTGGCCCAATTGGCGAAGCTTTTCCAGGTTTTCGTTAGTGAAGATCGGCGAAGAAAGTTTGATCAACCTTGCGACTTCTGGAGTTGGTTCCAGCATGTTCGCTTCAGGCCCGATGGTTGTTTCGGTGGACATAATCAGCTCTTCGCGAATCGAATCAACCGGCGGGTTGGTAACCTGCGCGAAAAGCTGTTTGAAGTAGTTGTACAGCGGCTGTGGTTTGTCAGACAGCACGGCCAGCGGCGTGTCCGAACCCATTGAGCCAATGGCTTCGTTACCGTCTTTGGCCATCGGCGTCATCAGCAACCGCAGGTCTTCGTGTGTGTAACCGAAAGCCTGTTGGCGAACCAGCATCGTTGCGTGATCGGTTTCGTGAACGTGCGGCGGCGACGGCAGATCTTCGATGGCAACCATATTCTGTTTTAGCCATTCGCCATAAGGGTGTTGCCGAGCCAGTTCGTTCTTCAATTCTTCGTCATCAATGATGCGGCCTTGTTCCAGATCAGCCAGCAGCATTCGACCGGGTTGCAAACGGCCTTTGTAGGCGACGTTTTCCGGCGCAATGTCCAACACACCGACTTCCGAAGACATAATCAGGCGGTCGTCTTTGGTCACGTAATAACGCGCCGGGCGCAATCCGTTGCGATCCAGCACGGCTCCGATGCGAATGCCGTCGGTGAAGGCGACAGCCGCCGGGCCGTCCCACGGTTCCATCATGCAGGAATGGTATTCGTAAAATGCGCGCTTCTCTTCGCTCATCAGCGGATCGCCCGACCACGGTTCGGGAATCATCATCATCATTGCGTGCGCGATGGAACGCCCGGTCAGCACCAGCATCTCCAACACGTTGTCGAACATTCCCGAATCGGAATTGT
>JBDSAM010000623.1:0-5295 GCA_039922135.1 Blastocatellia bacterium | reverse complement strand
CACCGGGTTCGGTGTCACTGCTGGCGGTAATCAACCACAGCTTCTCGTCCGTAGTTGCAGAACCAAAGCTGATCTCTTTATTGGGCAATTTGCTTTGCAACAGCTTGTAATCAGCTTCATATGATTTATCGCGCCAGTAAACGCGCGCGCGCTCGTCTTCATACACCGTTCCGATTAATTCATCGGTCAAATCAGAAAAGATGGTGTCGCCGAAATCCACGCGGTTCGCAGGATCTGCTTCAACTAGCTCTTCCTTGCTGGTATCAGTATCAAGCAAGGACAGGCGCATCAAATCATCCGCGCCTTTGCTGGTGACCAGATAAACGCGCTTATTGTCCTTGTGAAAGCGCACCGGCGAGCAGGATTCAAAGACGTTGCACGAATAGATTTTGACCAGACCCTCTGGCGTCACGCGCAAGATTTCCGTATCGCCATTTTCCGCCGTGTGCGTTGCCAGCCGCAATTGATCTTTCTGATCGAACAGCCAGCCCGACACCTGTCCGGTGTTCTGGCGAATTAGCGTGCGCTGGCCCGTGGAAATTTTGACCTTGTACAGATCATGCCACGAACTGTCGCGGTCGTTCAGGCCGACGTAGATCGTATCGGTATCGCTCTTGGGAACCGCATAAATAAAGGCCCGGACGCCTTGCGCGTCGGTCAGATTGCGCGCGGGCGGGACTTCAGCACCCGTAATAGATGGATTGACGGCATAGACGTTGTAATTTTCATCGCCGCCCTTGTCCTGCGAAAAGAGAATGTATTTGCCGTCACGGCTCCAAAAATAGTTTGTAACGGGACGCCGTTGATCATTGGTGACGGGCTTGGCCGCATCGAACGGCTCGTCGGTCTTTTTCACCCAGATGTTGCGAGTGCCTTTGTATGGCTTGACGAAGGCGATGAACTTGCCATCTGGCGAAAGCTGCGCGCCTGAAATTTCAGGATCGCCGAAGAACAGTTCACGGTCCAGCATCGGCGCGGTTGAAGCTGATTTGGTTGCTTGCGCAAATGCCGTTTTGCTTATTAGCAGTACAGCCGCGCAGAAAAGAAGAATTGAAGCTTGCTTGAGCATGTATTTCACAGTTGTTTATCTCCGGTTGAAGGCGGCGGTACAGTACTTGAGGCCCACCGGATCGCTATCGCTCCCCGTACCGTACCTTGATTACTGCTCCATCGCTTTAAGGAAGATATCTTCCAGCGAATCGCGCTTGTAATTCAACCGGCGAATCTGTACGTCTTGTGCGGCGGCTATTCTGTACAGATCACGCACCTCCATTCCGTCGTTCATTACCACCTTGATGCGTTGATTGCCCGACACGGCGTATTCGCAGCCGAGCGCGCCGATGGCTTCGACAAAACCCTGCGTACCGTTGCGGGTTTCCATCTCGATGAATTTTTTGTTCGCGCGCCGCTCCTCTTCCAGATTGCAGTTGGCGGCGATGTGGCCGTCTTTCAAAATCAGAATCTCGTCGCAGCACTCTTCCACATCGCGCAGTAGGTGTGACGACAGCACGATATGCGCTTTGCGGCTGTCGCGAACCTCGCGGATCAAATCCAGCATCCGGGCGCGAGCCGGCGGGTCCAGGCCGTTGGTGGGCTCGTCCAGAAAGATCAATTGCGGGCCGTGGACGATGGATTGGGCGAGCTTGGCCAGTTGCTTCATCCCCAGCGAATAAGTTTCCAGCTTGCGGTAACGCGCTTCGCCCAGGCCGACGTAAAACAGCGATTCGTGCGCGCGTTCCAGCGCGGCTTCTGAAGGCAAGCCGGATAATTCCGCCATCAGCCGCACGAAATGTACGCAGGTCATATTGCTAATGAACGCGTCGCGTTCCGGCATATAACCAATGCCCGTGCGGATCTGTTTCGTTTGCGTGCGGATATCCTGACCAAAGATTCGCGCAGTGCCCGACGAAGGCGGATGAAAGCCCAGCAGGGTATGAATCAGCGTTGTTTTGCCCGCGCCGTTCGGGCCCAGCAAGCCGATGCAGCGCCCATGCAAATCGCCTTTGATGTCGTGCAGGATTTCACGCTTGCCGAACGTCACGCGCAGTTGATCGAGTTCAATAACTGGGTTCATTGCTTTCAACGTTCCCCCGCGAAGACACATGAAGCAACTTCGTGTGTCTTCGCGGGCTTGACGGATGTTTTTACTTACCTGCCACTTTGGCCGCACTGGCGGCAGTCTTTTGCGCTTTTGACAGATTCACGTTGCCGTTGACGCCGTTGACTCTGATCTGCGTGCCGCCTGTGCCTATGCGGGCTTTCATTCTGCCCCGGCCAGCTTCATCGTTGTTTTTATTTTGCACATTGGGCAGGTCGGCGTTGATCTGGCCATTAACGCCCCAGGCGTTCAGATCGGCATTCACTTCGCCTTCGAAGCGCAGATCAATGTTCCCATTGATGCCGCCAAGTTCGATGCCATTGCCGCTGAGCGGCGCGAACGAGGCATCCAAGCCACCGTTCAGGCCGTGAATTTCTGTCTCTCCGGCAATGCGCGTGGCTTTGATCTCGCCATTGATGCCATTCATCCGCAGTTGCCCCCGAATCTCGCCGATCGCGATCTTCCCATTGGCACCGCTCAGTTCCAGGTCAATTTTGCGCGGCAGCTTCAGCACCACCCGCTGGTGGCTTTCGGGTTGGGAGCCGATGGAAGAGAAGATGCTCTTGCGGTCGTTTTCGACTTTGATGACAAGTGTGTTGTCATGCAAGTCAATTTTGACTTGATGGTATTGCTGCAGGTCTTCGCGCTTTTTGGCGGAGCGCACGACAAGCACCTCGGCCGTATCAGTATCGGATGTTTCGATCTTCACGCCGCCATTGATGCCGCGAACTTCGACACCGCGAATCTCGTCCGTCGCGCCGTCTTTTGTTTTGTACTTGCGGCGAATCTCTTCTTTCTCTGCCAAATCAACGCCGTCATCATCAGTGGCAGTGAAGGAAAGATTGGCCTGCGGTTCTGATGCATTAATCGTTTCAGCGCTGCTTGCTTCGCCGGACTTCGCGTTATCACCATTATGACTGCGACCTCTATGGCGGCATCCGCCAGCAAAAAGTGTAAGGCCGAAGCAAGCTACAACGATCCCTGTCATGATTATTTTGTGTTTCATTTAATTGCCTCCCGATTGTTTATTGATGAGCAGACACGGTTACGCCAACCGGTGGAATCATGTTCCAACCGATTGGCGTTTGTCGAAGCAAATTTTCATTTCGGCCAATATTGACAGCCTTATCGTGTAAACGAACATCACCGCAGGGCCACAGAAACTAAACAGAGCGTTTCTCTCTGCATAATCTCCGCGACTCTGCGGTGAGTCAGCTTTCAGCCCAGCGTTAGATTCGACCTTATCTGGTCACTTCTTTGAAGATGCTACCCAGTCCCGACGATCCGGGCAGGCCCAGCAGGTCGGAAGGCGTCAAACCGATCGGCCCGTTTTCGCTGTTGACAGACAGGATCATCCGGTCGCCCATTGCGTAGACATAAGCCAGCCCGGCTTTATTGCCCAGGAAGCCTTTAACGGCCTTGCTGGCTTCGCGCTGTCCGGCGTTTCCGATCAGTTTCGCGGCGGGTTCCAGCAGCGAACTGACGTTCTGATAGACCATCGCCGAAAAGTTGGCCTGCTTGTCTTCGGGCAAGCTCGCTTTGAACTTTGCCGAACTGAGCAGGGTGTGACCAGACTCTTTGTACTTGATCGCGTTTTCGACCAGTGCGCGGCTGGGCGCTGCAATCAGGTAGCCGTAGGCGTAGGCGTAGTTGATGGCGATGGGGAAGTCCGCCGTCTTTAACTCGTAGAACGTTTTGCCGCTGCTATCGGCCCGCGTCCAAACCAGCGGTTGTTTGCCATGCTTGGCCAGTTCGGCATTCAGCTTAGTAACGGTCGTTTCCAAAGTCTGTTGCAAATGCGTTTGATCGTCCACCTGGAATATCGCCTTCCACGACGGCGTGGGAAGCAGCGGGCCGTCAATCGCGAATGCGTACTCGCCGCCCAGCGGAGCCGCAAGATCATTGCGGATACTGAGGCCCTGGTCGTTTTGGAAACCCTGCAGCTTCTGCCAGGCGTCAGGATCGGCTGTTTTCAGCGTGTTCAGCAGATCGTCCACCAGCGCCATAGGCTCTTTGACGACCACCGCGCCTACGACATTGGCGTCCGGCGAGATAAATTCCAGCGCGCCCATCGGTCCCGGAGCAGCCAGCCAAGAGGTCACGCCATGTTGATCTTCCTTGTAACTGACGACTGCGCGGTTGTAGGGCTTGCCATCCTTCTCCTTCAACTCGACAACGAAGTAGCGGAGGTTGAGCAGGCCCAGTTGGGTCAGCATAGCGGCTTCGTGGCGTCCGCCCTTCACGTCTGCTTCATTCTCAACGTGATGTTCCGGTTTTGTCGCACGAAGCGCAGCGCTGTTGATGAAGTTTTCCAGATCAGCGGCAATCACCAGCCCCGCGCCTTCTTTGTATAAGCTGGCGATATGCGCGTGGAACGGTTTGGTCGTGAATGGCTTGGCCGCCGACTTCAACTGTGCCGAGACCTTTTTTAACGAATCCAGCTTTGGCGAAGCCGCGACAAGATCGTTTGTGATCCAGACGTAGAAGCCATTGCCTTCATCTTTGCCACCGGAACTGGAAGCAAGCGATGCCGTTATCGGGTCATCAATAATGCGGATATGCTTCCGGTCTTCGCCAAGTTCCGTCATCTTGCCTTCCAGGAAGCTGCGGAATGCGCCGCCATCTTTCACATCAGCCAGCACGACAGGCTCTTGCGGCTCGCCATTCTGCGCGCCCGCTTCGGCGCCGACGACAATCTCGTCACCCAGATGGCTGCCAAATTCGCGCGCCAGGTTAATCGCCTGATTCAAACCCTGACGGCCATTGGCGCGCCCGCCTTTGCGCTGGCCTTGGTTTCCGTACCATTCTTTCAACTCAGGGTTCTTGGCCAAATTCTCCTGCAAAATCTGATTTGCCTTGTCCAGTGTTTCGCTGACGTTTGGTATCGCCACGTACAGCACCGTGTTCTCAGGCATCAGATCCAGCAGGCGCGTCGAATACCGATTGCCCGGCATTGCCACATTCTGGTCAATCTGTCCGCGCACGGCATCCAGTTGTTTGACGTACATGGTGGCGTTGCGGCTCCAGGCAATCTCATCTTTCACCGGGATGCGCTCAATGCTTTCATGCGTGGTGACCTGTTCGCCCGCGCGCAGCACATTGTCTTTGCCCGCGTGGTCAACGTGGACTTCGCCTTCGATGACCGAAACGCGCGCGCCTTTGGTTCCGTTGTTGACGGAAAAGGTAGTGCCCGTGAC
>JBDSAM010000622.1:0-2541 GCA_039922135.1 Blastocatellia bacterium | reverse complement strand
TTTCCATAACTTGCTGATTGACGTCTTTAAATTGCGCATTGCCATTGGTGGCAGCCACAAACCGCGCCATCCAATCAATTGCCTCGTCCATTTTTTCAAGCGCTTTATCGTACAACTCCTGCTTCTTCTCTTTCTGGTACTGTTCGGCCAGCGACTGATATTCATTACTGGCAAAATTGCCCAGCGTGAATAAGATCGTTGGTTCGGCTGGTTCGATTCCGATGGCCTTCTCCAAGCTTTCTTTTGCGGCGGCTTTGTCACTGCTGATTAACAGAACGCCGCGAGCCTGGTACAACCGCCACAGCCAGGAATTGCGATAGTCGCTCCAGGTTTTATCGTCCATTCGCGCAGGCTTTTTATCGGATTCCATCAATTCAACCGCCTTTGCGCTAGCCTGGATAGCTGCCTGCGTCAGTTTCGGACTGGCGGCTTGCTTTTGCATCTGTGTTGCCCCTGTCCAGGCGATCTGTATCAGCGTCGGAACGTCCTCCGGATTTTTTTCCAGATATTTGGCGCTTTCGTTCAAGGCTTCGTCGAATTTATTCGCCGTGAAATACGCTTCAATCAAAAAGGGTTTGATCAGATCGGCATCTTCAGGGGGAAAGACAGATGTAAACTCCTGAGAAAGTTTGAGCTTTTGGTTATTGTCCTGCACTTGTCCGATCTGGGTCGCAACATAATCGGCCAGCTTCGGACGCGTGGAGCTTTTGGAGAATTTCTTGTTGTAATCCGCCGCCGCTTTCAGCTTGGCTTCAGCGCCGCTGGCCTTGTTGACCTTGTCAATTGCGGTCGCCTCGTCTTTGGACATTTGCGGCTTCTGTTCCGGCTTTTTATCCTGAAGCCTGAGCGGGGCTGCGATTGCCGTCAAACCGATCAGTCCAATCATCATGAACAAGCACACTAATGATACCCACAGTTTGGGCACGAACTTTGAATCCATCTTTAACCTCATCTTGTTTGAATTTTGAATCTGTTGCGTTGGAATTGATGTGAGCGAGTGCCACATCACTGCGGCGAATTATACTTACTCCGAACTGGTATCGCGAATGGTGGTCAGCCCGGACAGTGTCAATCAACAAATCTGCAATCATCCAGCATCGCGTGACCCAACACCGTCAGATACTCTTCGTGAGTCAGATCAATCGCGCCGAAATGTGAAATGTGCGGAGTGCGCATCTGCGCGTCCAGCATTTGGTATTTCCGCGCTCGCAACCGTTCGGCCAGCGCCACCAGCGCGATCTGGGACCCGAAACTGACACGCGTGAACATGGATTCGCCGAAGAATGCAGATTTCAACGACATACCGTACAGTCCGGCCACCATTGCATCTTCCTGCCAGACTTCGACTGAATGAGCGAACCCGCGCCGGTGCAGTTCGACATACATAGCGATCATCTCCTCATTCAGCCAGACCTCTTCCGGATGAACCTCGTCGTGACGAGCGCAGGCGCGAATGACCGCTGCAAAATCCTGATTGATTTTGATCTCGTATTGGGTCTTGCGCAGCGACTGGCGCAACGAACGCCGTACCCGGAACCGTTCATCCAGCGGGATAACCGTGCGTGGTTCGGACATAAACCAATCAATCTCGCCGTGAAGGCCTCGTGACATTGGGAAATAACCTTGCTGATAACCCGTGATCACCTGCTCGGGCGTGATGACTCGGCGGGCGGCGGACTTTCTATTTCGCATGCGCAAACCTTAGCATGCGGGCAAAACTCGGCAAAGCAGAATGACGCCCACAGGAAATTTGAAATGCTGGTACGGAACCGGGAGCGGTAGCGACCGGGTAGGCTCAGTGGGCATGTACTCCGGAGAGTGCCCGGTCGCTACCGCTCCCGGTTCCGTATCGCCTACCTGCGCAAATACTTCGCCAGCCCATCCAGAAACATCTGCACCGACATCATCACCAGCAGCATTCCCATCAACCGTTCCATCGCCGTTAATCCGCGTTGCCGCAACAGCCGAAAAAAGATTGGCGACGCCAGCAGGATCAATGCTGTAACAATCCAGGCTGCCGTCAGCGCCAGTATCCAACTGCTCATGCGCGTGGGCGATGACTGCGCCATCAATAACGACGCAGCCAATGTCGAAGGCCCGGCGACCATCGGGATCGCCAGCGGAACAATGAACGGTTCACCGTCGGTCTGCTCGCCCATGATTCCGCCTTCCTGTGGAAAGATCATCCGCAGCGCAATCAGGAACAGCACAATGCCACCCGCGATACTGATAGATTCCTGCTTCAGGTTCAGGAACTTCAATAGATGTTGGCCGAGCAACAAAAAGACAAGCATGACCAGATAGGCAATGAGCAGTTCGCGGATCAGTACAATGCGGCGTCGTTCCGGCGCAACATTCTTCAGCAATGAAACAAAAACCGGCACATTGCCCAGGGGATCCATAATCAGAAATAACGTGGTGGCTGCGGTAAAAATTTCCATTGGCGGATATAAAAAGACGGTTGAACCTGATGCAAGCTCAACCGTCATTGTTTTGTATTGAAGTGGGTTTATCGGGGAGCGCCAGCTTTGACGCCAAATG
>JBDSAM010000621.1:0-9281 GCA_039922135.1 Blastocatellia bacterium | reverse complement strand
GAATTATTACCTGGTCAGACCCAATGTTGGATTTGTTGGCCTGACCACCAACTTCCAAACCACGACCAGCCGTGAACTGGCCAACGCAATGGCAGACCTGCGCGAACAGGGAGCGACCAGTTTTATCCTGGATCTGCGCGGCAATGGCGGTGGATTGCTGGATCAAGGCATCCGCGTCTGCGACCAGTTCCTGCAGCGCGGACAAAAGATTGTGACGACCAAATCGCGTCCAGGCGTGGATTTCAATCAGGACGAAGTCGCCCGCGTCGGCGCGTCAGAGAACTTCCCGCTGGTGGTTCTGGTGGATCGCCAGTCGGCTTCGGCATCGGAGATAGTGGCTGGCGCAATTCAGGATCACGATCGTGGTTTGATCGTCGGCGAACAGACTTTTGGAAAGGGACTGGTGCAGCGCATCTTCCCGCTGATCAATGGGGGCGCGCTGGTGCTGGTCATCGCGCATTACTACACGCCGAGCGGACGCTTGATCCAGCGTGATTATTCAAACGGTTCGCTCTTTGAATATTACGCGCGCCGCGACGCTGGCGAAGGACGCGCAGGGGCAAAGCATACGGAAGAGCGCAAGACGGATCTGGGCCGCACGGTTTACGGCGGCGGCGGAATCGAGCCGGATGTCAAAGTCGAAAACCCTGAGCCATTCCTGACCTCAGCGCAGGTTCGGCTGCAACACGCCATTTTCCTGTTCACCCGCGATCTGGTCGCCGGACAAGTGGCAGGCGCGGCAAACTTCAAGCTTAACGGTATTGAATATGACCACAAACTGAAGCCGAATGAATTCGCCATCACGGGCGATACTCTGAAAGCCTACCGTGAATTTGCGGTAAAGTTTTACAAGGACAATCCCGATTACGGATTGGCGCCTGCGATGATTGATTCGAACCTGAACTGGGCGAAAAAGCAGATTCGCTTTGAAGTCCTGACGGCTGCCTATGGCACTGACCGCGCGCAGCAGGGAATCGCCGAATACGACGTTCAGTTACAAAAGGCGATCACTGAACTGCCTCAAGCTGCGGATTTGACGGCGCGTTCCTGGAAGGGCAGCACCGCAAATGCGCGCGGCAAATAGCACCGCGTTGGGTGCGCAGTCACGCGAAAAAGTTAGAAAGGCGGCTGAAGGCATCTTCAGCCGCCTTTCTCTATTGAGAGGGAATGATGCAGATCGTGGACACGCACCAGCACCTTTGGGATTTGGATTTGCTATCTTATTCGTGGACGGCCAGAAGCCCTCACTTCAATCGTAGCTTTCGCTTGAGCGATTACGCGGAAGCCACGCAAGGCATAGAAGTCATCAAGTCCGTTCACGTCGAAGCAGACATTGACGAACCCGATATGCTGGCCGAAACGCGCTACATCCTTGGATTGGCCGAACGCGACGACAATCCAATCACAGGCGTGGTTGCCGCCGCGCGGCCCGAATACGAAGGCTTCCGCGAATACGTGGAACAGATCGCCGGGCATCCCAATCTGAAAGGCCTCCGCCGCATCCTGCACGTTGTGCCTGACGACGTGTCCACGACGCCATTGTTTGCTGAAAACATCCGCACGCTGGAAGGGTATGGCCTGTCGTTCGACATCTGCGTGCTGGCCCGCCAACTGCCGCTGGCCATCAATCTGGTTAAACAATGCCCCAACGTCAGCTTCATCCTTGATCATTGCGGCAACCCCGACATCAAGAATCGCAATTACAAAGCCTGGCGCGAGGGAATGGCCCAGCTTGCCAGTTACCCCAACGTCCTGGCCTGCAAAATCTCCGGCATCGTCGTCAACACAGACATCCCCAACTGGACTGTCGAAGACTTGCGCCCGGCGGTCGAAGGCGTGATTGAAACTTTCGGCTGGGATCGCGTCATGTTCGGCAGCGATTGGCCCGTCTGCACGCTGGCCGCCAGCTTCAAGCACTGGCTTGAGGCGCTGAGCTTTTTGACCAAAGACGCGGGCGAAGAGAATCGGCAAAAGCTGTTTCGGGAAAATGCCGAACGCGTGTACAGGTTGAGCTGATTGCGAAGAAACAAACGTCCGGTAACTCATCCGCCGCTACTTCAAAACTGCCTGCACTACAAAAACCGCGCAAGACTGCAATGCGGTCTTCGGCTTCGACCAATTGCCGTAAATTCTCGCCGTCAATCGGCACCACGCGCAAAGGGAATTTGCTGTCGCGCAGTTGCTCCTGGTGAAACGCCTCGGCGAGGCGTTCGGTGCAGATCAGGAAGCCAAGTCGGGCGGAATTTGCCAAACGCCTTCGGGCGGAATACGTTCAGAGGCAACACACGAAAGCCGACTGCTTCGGGCTTGATCGGCAAGCGGAAACGAACCGGCTTTTGGTTGAAAACAAAAATTACAGTCCTGCTACTTCTTTGACCTTTGCGCCAATGTCGGCTGGGCTTTGGACGACGTGGATGCCGGCGGCGGTCATGGCCTTCATCTTTTCATCAGCAGTGCCTTTGCCGCCGGAGATGATTGCTCCGGCGTGGCCCATCCTTCGACCCGGCGGCGCGGTCTGGCCGCAAATAAATCCGACGACGGGTTTTTTGACATTGGCTTGGATGTATTCGGCTGCTTCTTCCTCGGCGGTGCCACCGATCTCGCCGATCATCACAATGGCATCGGTGTCGGGATCGTTGCTGAACAGTTCGACAGCGTCTTTTTGCGTGGTGCCGATGATTGGGTCGCCACCGATGCCTATGCAAGTGGATTGGCCTATGCCCAGAGCGGTCAACTGGCCGACGGCTTCATAGGTTAGCGTGCCGCTACGCGAAATGACGCCGACGCGGCCTTCCAGGTGAATGCGGGCGGGCATAATGCCGATTTTGCATTTGCCTGGCGAGATGACGCCGGGGCAGTTGGGGCCGATCAAACGTACGCCGCGCGCTTTAACGTAGGTGAAGGCTTTGACCATATCCAGCGCCGGAATGCCTTCAGTGATGCAGACGATCAACTGCACACCTGCGTCGGCGGCTTCCATAATCGCATCGGCGGCGAATGGGGGCGGAACATAGATTACTGTTGCATTCGCGCCCGCTTTTTCGACGGCGTCGGCGACGGTATTGAAGACCGGAAAGCCTTCGTGCGTTGAGCCGCCTTTGCCGGGCGTGACGCCGCCGACAATGTTCGTGCCGTAATCGCGCATTTGCAGCGCGTGGAAAGTCCCTTCCTTGCCGGTTAGCCCCTGGACAATCAGACGAGTATTTTTATCTACCAGAACGCTCAAAGCAGTTCCTCCGTGAATGTGAACGGAGTGAAGCCCGTTCCACATTTTTCATTTGTTTGTGATGTGATTTGAAAGAGGGCGCAGCATAGCACACGGCTCACAGGCATCAAACGATATGGCCTGAAAGAGATTACCTTGCCACCTGAAGCTGCTTTAACGCTTCTGCCGCCAGTTGCCGGACGGATGCGTCTGCGTCATTTGCTGCCGCTTCTTGCAATGCGTCTCGCGCGCCTTCCAGCTTGATCTTTCCGATCCAGGTTGCAGCCCAACGGCGCAGCACCGGATTGTTGTTTTGCTTCAAGATTGCGCCCATCTCTGTTGCGCCATTGCGCGAGTTCTTCAATTCAAACAAGGTTTGATCCGCCAGCTTACGAATGTTGTCGTGCTTGCTTTGCTGAAAGCCGTACAAGAAGAGGATGGATTTGCGCGAATGACTGACGTCTTTCAATTCGCAAGCGGTCAGAATCGCCGCGCAGCGCACGCGCATATCGTTTTCATCCGTGATATCCGCGCCGCTGGGATTGGCAATTTGATTGACGATGGCGTTGCGCGCCAGAAAGGTTTTGAATGAAGCAAATGCACTGATCATTGCCATCCGCACGCGCCAGTCGGAACTGGCAACCACGTCAATGATGGATTGCACGGAGTTCGGGTCGCCGAGTTTGCCCAACGCCTCAATAGTGGCAATGCGAACATCTGAGTCTGAATCCGCCAACGCATCAATCAACGGATCCACTGAGCGGCTGTCGCAGGACTGGCTGAGTTGTTTTGCCGCTTGTGCGCGCGATTTTGCATCCTGGCTTTTCAGCGCGGAAATTGCTTTGGCGACGGCTTCATCAGTGCCTGCGACCAACGCCTGGCATTGGTCGTACACCGGCAACGCCTTGACTGGCGCAGTCTGCGCTTTGGCACAGGCACCGGTCAGCCAAACGCAGATTGACAAGCAGGCTAGAAAAAGAAGGTTTTGCTTTCGGCAAGAATTCATAAACGTTCTATGCCACGGTGTCGGGATTATCCGACGTCAGCAGCTTCAATCCGCGCGCGGCGTGCGCGACGGCAATCACAGTGTCGCTAACGAATTTAGGATACCAGTTCATAAAGGGCTGCAAGTCGGTCGCGCGCAGCTTGACCAGAAAATCGTAGAGCAGTTGTTCGCCCACGCGCAGACGGCCCTTCTGTGCAGGCGTCAGCGCATAGAGATTGTGAAGCTGAATGTAGTTAATCGCTTCCATCGCGTGCCCCAGCATTCTGATTTGATAGCGATAGCGCATCACCTCCAGCACGTTGCCGGGAGCAGCGCCCTTGGTGGCGATCTTGCCGCCTTGATCTTCATACGCCATGCGGGCGATCAACTCCGGCCCCTCGCCCTTGGCGGCGTCGGCTTCGTGATCAATGGACTGAGAATCAGCTTTCATTCGCAGCAGCGTGTTATCCAGAAGTTTGCCCAATCGGGCTTCAAGATTGTTGCTTTTGTAACCGTGCTGCAACAGCGGAAAGTAGCTGTAGACGTTGTGCATTCCCGCGCAACTGAATTTTGAGATTGCCTTGCGAAATTCCACTGATTCGCCATCGGGTTGAAACGCCGTCTGCGGAATTTCGGCGCAAGTTGCTTCAAAGACGGCCAGGCTGCGATCAATGACCTCTGGCAGATTAACAGTCTCGTTGTAGGCATTGATCCACGTCGGCTGCGTCGGTGGAATCAGGAAAGAGAATGCGATCAGTCCCCAAGGCAGATGCTGGCCAATCAGGTTCGGTTCATACCGGTTAAAATTGTTGATGTCGCACCGGAATAGGGCTTTGGCGCTGTCGCCTAAATCGCGCAGTGTGTATTTGTTTGCGCCTGCTGTGATGGGAAAGTCGGGGCTAACACCTGCTTCCAGAAAGGTTTTCAGGAAACTGTTTTCGTGGACCTCTGCTTCGCGCTGGAAGTAAACGTAGCGTTTGCCATTGACCTCTTTTTCAGCAGCGAACCGCGAGCAAAGGAAGTCCATTGCAGGCGAACCATCGTTGAGTTTGAAGTTTTTGCCAAAAGCGCGCACGCAGTGGATCAAGGTTGACGCGTTGTTCAATTCGCGAGCGTAGTGGCTGGTGATGTCGTTCGCGGCAGCGATTGCATTCTGAAGATTTGCGGCCAGCGTCACCGGCGGCAGCGGTTTGCCCGTCGCCAGTTTCGGCGTCGCCGATGCCGCAGGCAGAGCAGACGGATTTGACGATGATCCGAACCAACCGGCTTTGTAACCAATGCCTGCGACGGCCAATGTGCCTGCGCCTGCCAGGCCCAGCGCGATGAATTTGCGCTTGCTGTTGTCGGGTTGTGGTTCGGCAGGTTTGCCCTTGCGGTTGGGCCTGGTCTTACTCATTGAAGGAAACCTCTGATCTTGATGTGTAGAGTCGCTCGCGGATGTCGTGAGGGCAACTGGCGGGCAAGGTAAACGATGGAACTTTATAAATCAAGCACAGCAATTGATCACTTAAGTGTCGTAGTTTTCCCGCAAAGCATGAGGTACTCTCAAGTAAGAAGAACGAAAATTTACGGAGGCAAGACAGTCACGAATGAATGAAAGAAAGATCGAACGCATCTGCGTTTTTTGCGGGTCAAGTCCCGGACGGCTGCCGGTTTATGCTGAACAGGCTCGCACGCTGGGAATGGCGCTGGCGGCAAAAGGTATCGGATTGGTTTACGGGGCGGGCGGCATTGGCCTGATGGGCGCGGTTGCCGACGCCGTGATCGAAGCTAATGGTAAAGTGATGGGAGTTATCCCTTATGCGCTGGCGACCAAAGAGCGCGCTCATGCGCATGCAGAAGCGCGTATCGTCAATACCATGCACGAACGCAAGGCTTTGATGGCCGACCTGTCCGACGCCTTCATCGCGCTGCCTGGCGGTTTCGGCACCTTTGAGGAGTTGATGGAGATTATTACCTGGGGGCAGCTCGGCATTCATCAGAAGCCAATTGGCGTTCTGAATACCGCTGGGTATTACGATTCATTGCTGGCAATGATTGACCGCGCGGTGGAAGAGGGCTTCATCCTGCCACGATATCGGCATTTGATCGTCGTGGCTTCCGACGTGGAAGAGTTGCTGAGGAAATTGTTCAGCTACGAGCCGCTGGAAGGAATTGTGCAGTGGATTGAGATGAGCGAGACTTGATATTATCCATTCACTCTCGATTCCATGATCTCCAGCGTTCACGTGGCCATATCAGTCTTTCAATTGCGAACAACGAAGATGGTCTTTATCAACGAGTCTTTTCTACGCCACAGTGTTGCGCCCGAACAGATGGACGGGCTGTTGGCGCGCGGATGGCGCCATTTCGGCGAATACTTTTTCCGGTATTCGCTCGGCCTTCACGATGGCGAGGCTCGAGTGGTTCTGCCGTTGCGAATTGACCTGACGACATTTCAGCCTTCGCGCAGCCAGAATCGCGCTCTGGCGCGGAACCGTGATCTGGAAGTTGCTGTGCGCCCGGCATTCATTGACGAAACCAAAGAGCAGCTTTTTCAGCGCCACAAACAACGCTTTTATCACAGCGTGCCTGACACGATTTATGACTTTCTCTCGGCAAGCCCGTCGGACAAGCCTTGCACGAACCACGAGATCGCCCTTTTACTGGATGGCAGATTGATCGGCGTTAGCTTTCTGGACGTCGGTCAGAAGTCTGCGTCGTCTGTATATGCGATGTTTGAGCCGGAAGAATCGAAGCGCAGCCTGGGCGTTTTTATGATTCTGCAATCTATTCAGCACGCGCGTGAATTGGGCTGCCGCTACTACTATCCTGGCTACGCCTATCGCGGGCCGTCCTTTTACGATTACAAGAAGAACTTCGCCAGCCTGGAATACTACGATTGGGAGCAGGGCTGGCTTATCTACCAAAACCTCGAAGGAGAAACAGAAGAATGAGCAAACTTCGTTGGGGGTGTTTGAGCACTTCCAAATTCGCGCAAGCCAAGATCATCCCAGCGGTCAAACATTGCCAGCATGCCGAATTCACCGCCATCGCTTCGCGTAATTTGGACAGTGCAAATGAAGCGGCACAGCGTCACGGCATCGCCAAAGCCTACGGTTCATATGAAGAGTTGTTGTCCGATTCTGAAATTGATGCGATCTACAATCCGATGCCGAATCACCTGCACGTTGATTGGTCCATCAAAGCCCTGGAAGCAGGAAAGCACGTGTTGTGCGAAAAACCCATTGGTCTGAGTTCCGCCGAAGGGCAACGCTTGCTGGACGCCACCATGGAGCATCCAGCATTGGCTAAGCTGAAAGTGATGGAGGCGTTTATGTATCGGCTTCATCCGCAATGGCAGCGCGTCAAGCAATTGGTGGATGCGGGCGAGATCGGAAGCTTGCGAACGATTCATTCATTCTTTTCTTACACCAACCGCGATCCCAATAACATTCGCAATAAAGCTGACATCGGCGGTGGCGCGTTGATGGATGTTGGTTGTTACAACGTCTCGCTCTCGCGTTTTATCTTCGGAGCTGAGCCGAAGCGCGTATTGGCCAGCGCTGATTTCGATCCTGATTTCAAGACCGACCGGTTGACGTCCGGCATCCTTGAATTTAAAACCAGCGAATTTGAAACCGGCACGGCAACGTTTACCTGCTCGACTCAGCTCGCGCCCTACCAGCGCGTCCACATTTTCGGCACTGAAGGAACCATTGAGATTGAGATCCCTTTCAATGCGCCACCCGATAAGCCCACCAGGATTTGGGTGCAGCGAGGCGATCACAGGGAAGAGATCACGTTTGAAGCTTGCGACCAGTACACAATTGAATTCGATCTGTTTTCGCTAGCCGCGCTGAATGGCACGCCAGTGGCCACGTCGTTAGAAGACGCGGTGGCCAATATGAAAGTAATTGAAGCGGTATTTGAAAGCGCGCGGAAAGGACGTTAATTTCGCAAAGCAAGGGGGATGCAAAGGCGCGAAGACACAAAGAAACGAAGGCAATTGAGATTATTCCTTCGTTACCTTTGCGTTAAGTCCTCAAAGCCCGCCGCGCAAGTAGGCGATGATGTCGGCAATCTGTTGCTGGCTGAAGCTACGTTCGTAGCCTTCAGGCATCAGCGAAATAGCCGAGGCGCGAATCTGGGTGATGTTCTTTCTAAGTATGGCCACGTCGCGGTCGGCGTTGCGCAGTGTGACCGCGCCCGGCGTTTCGTTGGCCAGGATGCCGTCTTCGATGCGCCCGTCGCGGGTCGTCACAATGTAGTTGACGAAGCGGGCTTCGATTGATGCGCTGGGATTAAGGATCGAATTGAGCAGTTCTTCTTTCGTTTTGTTGTTAATGCCTGACAGGTCAGCGCCAACGCGCGGGCGTCCCGCTTGCGGGATGTGGCATTTGGCGCAGGTCGAAGCAAAAAGGTCGCGGCCTCGGTTCACGTCGCCGGTTAATTTCAAAGCATCGTTGAAGCTGGCGACGATGGCTGTGCGTTCGTCGGTCTCCTGTTTGAAGAACTGGCGAGCGCGGTTGGCTACGTCTTTGTCGGGATGGTCATAAAGCCTGGCCTTCATCGCCGGATCAGCCATCGTGCGCTCCACGCGCCCGTCTTCGAGCGCCTTCATCAAAGCCTTCATTCGTTCGCGCTCGCCCAGTAGGGCGGCCAAGGCTTTCTGTCGAATTTCGGGCGAAAGCTTTTGCCATTCGGCAAGCAAGGTTGATGCGATGCTTGGATCATCAAATGCCGCCAGCGATTCGATGGCAGCGGCTTGCAACTCCGGCGCGTTCGGATCTGATAACAGCTTTTGCAGGGCTGGCGAGACGATTGCGAACTGCCCGCCGCGCAAGGCGCGAATCGCCGTCACCCGTGTCTTGATTGGCAACGCGGCCTTCTGCGCATCGGCCAGCGCCCGTTGCACCAAGCCTTTCAGTTCAAAGAAGCGCGCCGTTTCCCACGCGGCCTTCTGCAATGCTTCGTTGTTGCTGGCGAGCAAGCCCGACAAAACGGCTTCGGCATTCAGAACGCGCAGGTTTCGGATATCGGCCAGCTTTAAGCCTTTGCTCAATCCTGCCAGCGCGCTTTCAGGCTTCTTCAGCGAAGGAATCATCCTCA
>JBDSAM010000620.1:0-7675 GCA_039922135.1 Blastocatellia bacterium | reverse complement strand
AAGGAGAAACAATGAGGAGAAATGTCGCATTTGTTATTTCACTGCTGTGGGCAGGGATGTTATTCGGCCTTACCGCAATGGCACAAAATCCCTACCGTGTGAATGATAATCAGTTGCAAAAGCTATTTACACGACTGGATGTCCACAGCAATGATTACCAGTCAAGTTTAACCGCGGCGCTTAATCGCAGCCAGTACAACTCCACCAATGCTGAAACGGACATCAATTCTTTTGTCCGAGATTTCCAGCAAACAACCAGCCAATTGCAGGACCGTTTCAGAAATCGTCGTTCAGTAGGCAGCGATGTTGAAGCAGTCCTATCGCGCGGTTGGCAGATTGACAATTTCATGCGCACGAACCGGTTGGGCGTAGATGCCGAACGCAATTGGCGTCTGGTTCGCACAGATCTGCAGACCTTGGCCAGGTATTACAACGTGTCGTGGCAGTGGAATGATCGTGCTTACAATCCGGCGAACACTCCAATTGGTCAGGATAACCGCACAGGAAATGACAATCAGTATGGAAACGGCAACCGGTATGGGAGAAATCGTTCTATCAGCACATTGACCGGGACTTACAAATTAAATCCTACTCGCAGTGACAATGTGCAACGGGCGGTTGGGCGCGTTACGCGGGGACTGAATAGTGAAGAGGCTGAGCGCGTTCGCACTTCCTTGCTTCGCCGGCTGGATGCGCCGGAGCAGATTGCTTTTGAACAGCGTGGACACCACATTATGATTATCTCGTCCAGCGCGCCACAGGCGGAGATTAATGCGGATGGCCAAGAGCAAACGGAAACCAGGCCTAGCGGGCGCACAGTTCGTACTACTGCTTCGTTGGCGAATAACGTATTGTCCATCAATTCGATTGGGGATCGTGGCAGCGACTTTATTGTCACGTTTCAACCGGTGGAAACCGGCCGAAGTTTGCAAGTTACAAAAACGATCTACAGTGATCGCTTCACCCAGCCTGTGGTTGTGCGCAGCTTCTACACACGGTCATCGGATGTTGCTCAGTGGAATATTTACGACAGTAACCGCACCGCGCCAAATAACTATGAGCGGTATGGGGGCAATAACAGCGGCAGCGGCAGCGGCAGGGATAGCCGTTTCGCGATTCCCAACGGCACCATGCTGACTGCTACATTGAACGAAGACCTAACGACTAGACAGACCAACCAAGGTGACCGGTTTACAATGACTGTACAGTCGCCGGGCGAATTCAGTGGCGCTGTGATCGAAGGAACAGTAACCAAAGCTGACCGCTCAGGCCGCGTCACAGGCCGCTCAGAAGTTTCACTGGAATTCCAACGCATCCGAGTTGGTGGCCGAACATATGATTTTGGCGGTTTCATTGAATCCGTGCGCACGCTGAATGGCGAGGATGTAAAGGTCAATAACGAAGGCACTGTCAAAGATAGCGATAACCAGACAACCAAAACCGTTACTCGATCCGGTATTGGCGCGGCCATCGGAGCAATTATTGGCGGCATTACCGGTGGCGGATCAGGCGCGGCTATCGGGGCTGCGGTTGGCGCCGGTGCAGGTGCAGGCACTGTTCTAGTGCAAGGGCGTGATGATTTGAATTTGGTGCGTGGCACTGAATTCTCGATTCGAGCCAGTGCTCCTCGTGCGGGTTAACTAAACCATTTCGCAAAATCAAATATGAAGCCAGCGAATTTTTTTCGCTGGCTTCATATTTTTTCAGCACTGTTTGGAAAGATGGACGCCAAAGGATGCACATCTTCAGATGAAGAGAAAGAAGTGAGCAAGCAAAACGCTGTAATGCTAAGGGCAAGTGGCCGAAAGATATGTGACCGATCTTTGCTGCTTGCCATTTGCTCTTTTCGTGACCTTGCACCTCTAACTTTTCTCCGCCACAATGCGCCTTCCATAACCCACTCACAAAATCTTTTAACTCGAAGAAAGGGATTTGCAGGCTGCAACAATCTGTAGCTGGGATTTGTTATGCCATTTGACCCAAAGCATCTGAGTCACATCATCACCAACGGGCGCGACCGTGCGCCTGCGCGTTCCATGCTTAAGGCCATCGGCTTCGACGACGAAGCCTTAGCCAAACCGATCATCGGCGTTGCGCATATGTGGATTGAGACGATGCCGTGCAATATCAACCACCGCGATCTGGCCGCCAAGGTTAAAGAAGGTATTCGCGCCGCCGGGGCCACGCCGATGGAGTTCAACACGATCTCCATCAGCGACGGCGTGACGATGGGCACAGAAGGGATGAAGGCTTCACTGGTTAGCCGCGAGGTAATAGCCGATTCAATTGAACTGGTCGGGCGCGGCTATATGTTCGATGCGATGATCGCAATTGTCGGCTGTGACAAAACGATTCCCGGCGCGGCTATGGGCTTGATTCGCCTGAACGTTCCCAGCCTGATCTTATACAGCGGTTCGATTGCGCCGGGCGAATATCAGGGGCGCAAACTGACGGTGCAGGATGTGTTCGAAGCTGTCGGCGCAAACGCTGCCGGGCGCATCAGCAATCAAGAGTTGTTGGAAATCGAAAACGCCGCCTGCCCTGGCGCGGGTGCCTGCGGAGGCCAGTACACCGCCAACACGATGGCGATGGTTATGGAGTTCATAGGCCTGGCCGTGATGGGCACGGGCAGCGTCTCGGCGATTGACCCGCTGAAAGAGAAGACCGCATTTGAAGCAGGCAAGTACATCGTTGACCTGCTGCGGCGCGGTACGCGTCCAAGCGATGTGCTGACGCGCAAAGCTTTTGAAAATGCGATTACCGGTGTCGCCGCGACGGGTGGTTCGACCAACGCCGTGCTGCACCTGCTGGCAATGGCGCGCGAAGCAGGCGTGGAATTGAACATTGACGATTTCGATGCGATCAGCAGCCGCACGCCGATGATTGCCGACCTGAAACCCGGCGGCAAATACACTGCTATTGAATTGAGCCAGGCAGGCGGCATCGGCCTGGTTGCTCGCCGTCTGGTTGAAGGTGGTTACCTGGATGGCGCACAGATGACCGTCAGCGGATTGACCATCAGACAGGAAGCTGAGCTAGCCGACGAAACGCCAGGGCAGGATGTTGTCTATTCGACCGAAACCCCGATCAAACCAAACGGCGGTTTGATTATCCTGAAAGGCAACCTTGCGCCGGAAGGCTCGGTGGTCAAGCTGTCCGGATTCGAGCGCAAAAAACATCAAGGCCCTGCGCGCGTTTTCGAACGTGAAGAGGATGCGATGAGCGCCGTGACCAGCAAACAGATCAAACCGGGGGACGTTGTCGTCATCCGGTACGAAGGCCCGAAGGGTGGCCCCGGCATGCGCGAAATGCTGGGTGTAACTGCTGCCATCGTAGGCGAAGGTTTGGGCGAAACCGTCGCCTTGATGACCGATGGCCGATTCAGCGGCGCCACCAAAGGACTATGCGTCGGCCACATCGCGCCCGAAGCGCAAGCAGGCGGCCCTATCGCCGCCCTGCGCGAAGGCGACATCGTCACTTTCGATCTGGAAGCACGCACCCTTAACGTTAACTTGACTGATGAAGAGATCAAACAGCGAATGGCTAAATGGAAAGCGCCCGCGCCGCGCTACACGACGGGCGTCTTCGCCAAATACAGCGCTCTGGTGTCGTCCGCTTCCGAAGGCGCGATCACACGTCCCGCATAAGAGCGCATGGCTAAAAATTGAATTAGTGACGGTGGCGCGATTGGTCTAATCGCGCTACAACTTTTTCCAGGCAGTGTTTCTTGTCACCTTAAAGGCCGCGCTTTATACTCCGAGATCGCACGATCAAAATCTTTTACTGAAATCAATCTGTAACGACAACACCCAAACGCTCGTCTTTGCGGGCGTACGCATTGCGGACTTCTTCCCCAAACCTATTTCTAACTATTCGACCAACGGAGGTAACTGATGAGCAGTTCTGACGAAGGGCGTGAGCTTCTGGAGAAAGAAGCAGAGAAAAAGCCGGACGGCCAAAATGAATCCGGCGTCTCGCGTCGCAGCTTTTTGAAAGGCACCAGCGTCGCCTTGACGATTCCGCTCGTTGTCAGCGGAGAAAAGTATGTCAAAGCCGCCGGCACCGAGGTCAAAATATTCGGTCCCGACAAAGTCAACCTGACGCTTAACATCAACGGCGTGGCCAAAACGGCCAGCGTCGAAACGCGCGTGACCTTGCTAGACACGCTGCGCAATGAACTCGACATCACCGGTGCCAAGCGCGTCTGTGATCGCGGCACTTGTGGCGCTTGCACGGTGATGATGGATGGCAAGCCCGTCTATTCCTGCTCCGTACTGGCCATCGAGGCGCAAGGCCACAAGATCGAAACCGTCGAAAGCCTGGCCGAGGGCGACAAGCTGCATCCGGTGCAGCAGGCCTTCTGGGACAATGACGCGCAGCAGTGCGGCTTCTGCACGCCTGGTTTTGTTATGGCGACCAAAGCGATGCTCGACAAACATCCCAGCCCGACGCCCGAACAGGTCAAGCAAAATTTGGGCGGCAATTACTGCCGCTGCGGCACGTACCACGGCATTAAAGCTGCTGTCGTTCAAGCTTCAGCGGCTTATGTGAAAGAGGGAAAAGGAGGCAAGCGCAATGGCTGAATATAAATGGCCGGAAGAAGGCAAACGAACTCATATCGGCAAACGCATCAGCCGAATTGATGGCCCGGACAAGGTCAGGGGCAAGGCGAAATACACCTACGATTTGAATCGTCCGGGAATGCTGTTTGGCAAAGTCCTGCGCTCGCCCTACGCGCACGCCAAGATCGTCAGCATTGATTTGAGCGCCGCCGAAAAAATGCCCGGCGTAAAAGCCGTCAAGATCATTCAAGAACCTGGCGCTGAGATTCAATGGGCGGGCGACGAAATCGCCGTGGTTGCCGCCGAGACCGAAGGCCAGGCCGAAGACGCCATGCGCGCCATCAAGGTGCAATACGAAAAGCTGCCGCATTTCGTCAACGAACAAAACTTTGAAACCATCCCCGAAGCCAATCGCCGCAAACCCAGCGAAGCTGTCAACGGCGATCCCGTCAAAGCCTTTGCCGAATCAGATGTCGTGATCGAAGGCAATTACGGCAACGAAATCATCACGCATTGCTGTCTGGAAACGCACGGCCTGATCGCCGAATGGGAAGACGACAAGAATTTGCTGGTGCATCAGTCCACTCAATCCGTCTCGGCCAATGGTCCGCAGTTCGCGCAAGCGCTGGGAATGCCAGCCGGCAACGTCCGTCTGAAGATGGAGCATCTGGGCGGCGGTTTCGGCAGCAAATTCCCCGTGGATCGCTGGGGGATTGAGGCCGCGAAGCTTTCCAAGCTGGCCGGCGGCAAACCCATCAAGCTGATGCTGGAACGCAACTCGGAATTGATGGTCGCTGGTTCACGGCCTTCAGTCTTTGCCCACGTTAAAGTCGGCGCGAAGAAGGACGGCACGATCACCGCGTGGGAATCAAACGCGTGGGGATCGGGCGGCGTTGGGAATTTCAACTTCGTTGGCCAAATGCCTTACGTCATCAAGCCTGCAGATCGCAAAGAGGCCTTCACCGTCATCGGCACCAATACTGGCCCGCAACGCGCCTGGCGCGCGCCGAATCATCCGCAAGCCTGTCTGATTACGATGGCGGCGTTCGAGGATTTGGCCGCCGAATTGAAGATGGATCCGCTGGAGTTCTTTTTGAAGAACCTCAGCTTGACCGGCACGCGCGCCAACGTCTACCGCGATGAATTGATGAAGGCCGCCGAGATGATTGACTGGAAGAAGATGTGGCGGCCACGCGGCGAAGGCGCGCCGGGCAGCACCAAGATAGTCAAACGCGGGCTGGGGCTTTCGCTGCACACCTGGGGCGGCAGCGGTCACGCCAGCGATTGCGACCTGACCATTCACCCCGACGGTTCGGTCGAATTGAAGATGGGCACGCAAGACTTGGGCGTGGGCACACGCACGGTGCTGAACATCGTCGCGGCGGATACCTTGGGCTTGCCGCTGAATATGATCAAAGTCCACATCGGTGACAATCGCTTCCCTGTTTCTGGCGGATCGGGCGGCTCGACGACGGTTGGCGGCATCAGCGCTTCGACGCGACGCGCGGCGGTGGACGCGCTCAACATCATGTTTGAAAAGCTCGCGCCAGCGATGAATACCACACCTGAAAAGCTGGAAGCCGTCGGTCAGAAGGTTCAAGAAATCGGCAATCCGTCCAACAGCATGACCTGGCAGCAAGCCTGCGCGAAGCTGGGCACGCAGCCGCTGACCACGCGTGGCAAAAATCCCGGCAAAGAAACGTTGACCACGGGCGGCGTCGGCGGCGTGCAAATGGCAGACGTTTCGGTGGACATGGAAACCGGCATCGTCAAGATGAACAACTTCGTCGCCGTGCAGGATTGCGGCTTAATCATTGATATGAAGACCTGCGAAAGCCAGGTTTTCGGCGCGATGATTTTTGGCGTGACCTATTCGTTGTTCGAAGAAAGAGTCATGGATTCGCAGACCGGCAAGATGCTCAATCCGAATATGGAGTTTTATAAACTGGCGGGCTTATCGGACATTGGCAACTTCAAAGTCCATATGATGACCGGCAAAGGCTACGACGAACGAGGCGTGATCGGTGTCGGTGAACCGCCGACGGTTTCGCCCGGCGCGGCAATTTCAAATGCTGTCGCCAACGCTATTGGGGTGCGTGTGCCGAACCTCCCAATGACGCCGGATCGCGTCCTGAACGCACTAGCCACCAAGGGCGAGAAAAAAGGAGGCAAGTCGTAATGCAAAGATTTGAATACGCAAGCCCGACCACCAAAGAGCAAGCTGTCGAACTGCTCGGCAAACAATGGGGCGAATCGGAAGCCCTGGCCGGCGGCAGCGACCTGCTCAGCTTGATGAAAGATTTCATCGTCACACCGAAACGTCTGGTCAACCTGAAAGAGATCAAGGAACTGGACGGCATCGCCTTTAACGCGCGCACCGGCCTGAGGCTGGGCGCGTTGGCTAACATCAATGAGATTGCCGACAACGCGCAGATCAAGAAGCAATACCCAACGCTCGCCTTTGCGGCCGGCGAAGTGGCTGGCCCGCAGATTCGCAATGTCGGCACGCTGGGCGGCAATCTGTGTCAGCGCCCGCGTTGCTGGTATTACCGCGCCGGCTTCGGCCTGCTGCCCAAAGACGAAAGCGGCCAACCGCTGGTGCCAAATGGCGACAACCGCTACCACGCCATTCTGGGCAACGACGGACCGGCGCTCTACGTGCATCCCTCGACGCTAGCGCCGCTGCTGATTTCCCTCATGGCGAAGGTCAAGACCTTTGGCCCGCAAGGCGCGCGAGAAATCGCGCTTGATCAGTTTTACCGCACGCCGAAATCCGACGGCGAGCGCGAAACCGTGCTGCTGCCCAACGAGATTGTCACCGAGGTGATCGTCCCGCCGCCGGGCAACGTGCGCGCCGCGAGCTATGAAATTCGTCATCGTGAGGTGCTGGATTGGCCGATGGCGATGGCTTCTGTCGCGCTGACGATGAGTGGTAAAAAGGTCAGCGCTGCACGCCTGACGCTGGGGCACGTTGCGCCCATCCCGTGGCCGTCAGACGAAGCGGCGAAATTCCTGGTCGGTAAAACGATCAGCGAAGACGTCGCCGCCGAAGCTGGCAAGATCGCCGTGGCCAGGGCAAAAGCGCTGAGCCGCAATGCCTACAAAATTCAACT
>JBDSAM010000619.1:0-2570 GCA_039922135.1 Blastocatellia bacterium | reverse complement strand
CAGTGCCTTTATCATCTGTTGCGGCGACGGGCGGACGTGGCGCTTTGACCGAATAGAGTTTGTAGCTGGGGTAAGGCCGTTCGGGCATCAGCCGTTCGTTCGGATAAATTTCTGTTTCCGCAGGATGATCCACCGCCAGCAGCTTCACCTGGTCAAAGAAGATGACTTCTTCCAACTGATTATTCATCCGCATTGAAAGCAATCCGTCTTTCTCTTTCAGTTGTTTGCCGGTAACGCGGATGTATTCATCCGTGTCGGGGTAGCTCCACACATTGCCTGGTTCGCGCGCTCCGATGGCCGACCCACCCAGAAAGTCCGTGACGAAGCTGAATTCGCTGCCGTTCCACGCGTACAGCAACGGACACGACGTGCCTTTGCGATCAAGTTCGTCAATTGCATTCTCTGTTGACGCTTTGATGGCGAGTTCGGATTGCATAATTCCAGCAGGCCAGAACAGCGTCACGGCATCTACTGTCGTTCGATAGCCCAGGCCGAAGACCACGCCAGCGGGCGCGGGCGCGGGCGACGAAGCATAAACTTCCAGCTTCTGCCGTAAACTGCCGCTGCGCAGTTCAGCTTTGACGCCGACGGCGCTGCGGTTGCTGGTTTTGCCGACGAGATTGATCGCCGCGTAGTTTTTGCCTGCGCTCTCGTTGCGCAAGACGACCAACGATCCATCAACTTTGATCGCAACAAAGTCAATTGCGCCGTCTCCATCAACGTCACCTGAAGCGAAGGCTCGGTTGTCCAGTATCTGAATTTCCTGTGGAAGCGCATTGGCCCAGGGCATGGAGCGATACTCGCCCACGTTTCGCCTGATAATAACGGTGCTGAAGGCAAGGCCGAGAATGTCCAGCAACCCGTCATTGTCGTAATCCGCTAACTGCGCGACAGATCCAAACGCCACTCGCCCCTGCATCGGGCCATCCAGTCCGGCCTTGAAACTGCCTTTGCCGTCACTCAGAAAAAGAGCCGGAAAGCTAAACGATGGCCTCTCATTCGGTTGAGGAGTTGGTGGGTCAATTTCCGGAAAGTAAAAGTCCGTGAAGTTGTCTTTGTTCAGATCACCGGCGGCGACGGCGAATGATCTGCCGGTATATTTAAGGCCCACCTGCTCGGCCATATCCTTAAATGAGCCATCGCGCTGATTGCTGAAAAGCTGCACGGGCGAGCCGTAATTGACAACCAGAAAATCAATGTCGCGCTGATTGTTGAAATCGGTGCAGACAACAGCGGTGGTTTTATCCTTGCCGCCACCCAAGCCCGTTTGCGCGGTGATGTCGGTGAACGTGCCGTTACCATTGTTGCGAAAGAGTTTGTTTTCTTCGCCTGCGAAATCGTCAGGAAAAACAGCCGCATCTTTGTCCGGGAATTGCGACAGGTCAGCGAAGTTACCGATGAACAAGTCCAAATCGCCATCGTGATCGGCGTCCACCCACGCCGCCGTCATTGCCCAAGTTGATTTTTTAGGCAGTCCAACCTTTTCGGTCACATCGCTGAAACTGCTGTCGCCATTATTTTTCCAGACGGCCAGCGTTTGATAGCCGAAGAGCAGAAGGTCTGTTTTGTTGTCGTTATCGAAATCGCCGAAGACTGCGCCACTGATGAACCCGCCAGCCAGTACCTTTGCCTTTTCGGTCACATCAGAGAACTTGCCCCCGTCATTGTGGAGCAGCTTCACAAACGGTTTGTTACTCGCATCCACGCCACTGACCAGCAGATCAAGTTTGTTGTCGCCATCGTAATCGCCCAGCGTCACGCTAGAACTGAATGGCACAACAAGTTCGCTTTTTAGGCCATCGTCGAATCCGGCTTTCGTCAGCTTGCGGCTCAGCACTGATGACAGCGGCTTTGTATTCGTTTTGATCTTTAGCCCCGCGCTTGCATCAACGAACTTCACCGGCGCGCCGTCTTTTGACACCAATTCCGCCTCAGTGCCTGTGCTGACCACGGCTTCGGCGTACTTGCCCTGTTCACCATAAGTCAAGCCCAGCGTCGTCGCGTAGCCAGATGCTTTCAGCTTCTGGAACTGGGCCAGCATCTTTTGCCCCTCAGCCTGATTGCCCGCGCGGATCAATGCCTGCGCCAAGCTATACGCCGCTGTCGAATTGTAGGCTTCAGCTTCCAGCGAGATACGAAATCTCTCAGCCGCTTCTTTGTACTGCTGTTTAGTGGAATAAATTTGGCCGATCTGGATGTTGGTGTACGGGTCTTTGGGATCAACGGCCAGGACTTTGTTGAATGCGGCGACAGCTTCGTCGTATAGGCGATCTTTCTTGTACGAGGCGCCCAGTATGTATTGTGCCTGCAAGCTGGCGGGCGTTAGTTTCAACGCCGCTTGCGCTTCGGTAATGGCCGCGCGTGAATCATTCAAAAAGTAATCTGCCATTGCCAGATTGATGTGCGCAATGGCGAAGCTGGCGTCGCGCTCCAATGCCTGTTTGAACTGTTTGACGGCGTCTTCGTGCTTATACTGCTCCATCAGCGCGACGCCCAGATTGTTCAGGCGATACATCTCTTCGCGCTTTTGCCGTGCGTTGGAAGATGGTGTTTGCGCGCCAGTAACGGAC
>JBDSAM010000618.1:0-13060 GCA_039922135.1 Blastocatellia bacterium | reverse complement strand
GACGGTTATGTAATGCTTCCGCCATCCACCGTGACGACTTCGCCGACCATATAGCTGTTTCTATCTGAAACCATAAACGCAGCGAATTCCGCCAGTTCTTCGGGTTTGCCGCTGCGTGCCTTTGCCACCCAAAGATTGTGCATATCCCGCAGCCGTTCTGGCAGCATCTCCGCCAGTTCTGTCTCAAAGATGCCAGCGGCGATTGCGTTGACCACGACATTGAATTGAGCCGCCTCGCGCGACAGGCATTTGGTGAAGCCAATGACGGCAGCTTTTGATGTCGCGTAATGAACGGCTGTCGGTAATGCGCGCACTGCGCCGATACTGCTGATGTTCAAAATATTGCCGGAGCGCTGGCGCAACATATGTTTGTAGACCGGCTTGGTGACGTTAAAAAGGCTGTGAACGTTGGTGTCTACAACCTGGTGCCATGCGTGTTCGGTCATTGTGGCGAAGTTGTCGGCGCGATTAATGGCGGCGTTATTGACCAGGATGTCAATCCGTCCGAATTCGTGGTGAATCTCGCGCACCATCTTGTTGATGGCCGGGCGATCAGTGATGGAGACTTTATAGGCCAGCACCTGTCGGCCCAATGCCTGAACATTGGCAATAACCTCGTTCGCTTTGTCTTCGCGCGAGTGGTAGTTGAACGCGATGTCGGCGCCTTCGCGAGCAAAGACCTCGCACAGCGCGCGGCCAATACCGCGTGAACCGCCGGTAATTATTGCCTTCTTTCCTTCAAGCAGTCCCATAGGTGATTTGAAGTGGTGGGGATTTACGGTCTAAAACGAATGCGCCTGATATCAACCAGCAATCGGGTAAGTGATGATACTGTTTTCTTCGACCAACTGATTGTGAGGTGCGACCCGATCTTCAACTTTGCGCATCAGCTCTTTCACGATCCGCTTTGTTGCATCGGGAATGGCAATGCACGAAGCCGCCTGGCGCATTGTCGCCATTTCGGCAGGATCGTGGATTAGCCGCCGCATGATAGGCACGATGTCGCCCGCGCGATTCAGCAAAACGCCCGCGCTGTAACGCGAAAGTAAATTCGCTGTCTGTGACTCCTGCGGCATCGGCGGTGTCGTTATATCGGCAATGATTGGCAGACGCGAAGCCAAGGCTTCAAAGGTCGTCAGCCCGCCAAGCTTTGACACCATGACGTCTGCTGCGCTCATCAGCTTCTCCATCGTATTCGTATAACCTATGACGTGAGTGGGAAACGGGGCGCGTTTGGCCAGTTCGCGCACCTTTTCGCCCAGCTTATTATTGCGCCCGGCCAGAAAGATGGCTTGAGTATTTTTTAGATGCTCGCCATGTTCAACCATCTGCTCAAAAATTTGCGGGATGTTGCCGCCTCCAACCCAGCCCGCATTGATGAACATTGTGAAGCGTTCCGGCTCCAGCCCTAGTTCAGATCGCGCGGCTAGTTTCTGATCATCGTTCTGGAATTGAAATTTCGGGTGAATCGGGATGCCGCAGATTTTGATCTTCTCCGCGGAGATGCCGTAATCAAGCAATTGCTGGCGCGCTTCTTCAGTCGCGACCAGATACAGGCTGACATCTTCGCATGCCCATCCGCGCCAAAATCCGTAACAAGGATCGGTGACAACCGTGACCATCGGAATGCGGTCAAGCAGTCCAAGCTCGCGCAGCATCCGCCCCAGAAAATGCTGTGTCATCGGATGAACCGACACAACGACTTGCGGACAAAACTTTTCAAACAACTGCCGCAGGTAACGCGAAGTCATGCGGTAAAACAGATTCGACTCGTTAGGCCGAAACCGCTCAATCGCCCAGTAATAATACTTCATCATCGGCTGATGATAACGGAGCAAATAGTTGTAAAAATCAGCACCCTTCTGCGCCAGGTAATGAGACTCTTCAATCGCACGGGCGATATTGACCAGGCAATCCGCCGCGCCAAACCGCTTCAAACCATAGGCAATGGCTGTGGCGGCGCTGGCGTGGCCGCCACCGGTATCAGAAGTGATGATCAGGAATTTCTTTGAGTTCTCTTCAGACATGTCAGGAGCCGGGTGAACGCCGTTAAGGAAAAGGTGTTAGATGCCTATATCGCCAACGGCTAACACCAGACACCGATCAGAGTTTCAGGCCGTGCTGGGTTCAAGCATGCCTGACTCTTCCGTCGCGTGCGATTTTTTCAACTGCCGTTCAAGCTTCTTGATCTGAATCAGATGCTTCGGGTTGAAGGCCAGCGATGGGTAATAACAATTCGATTCGTGCGTGCAGTAACAACCGTTCTTAACGTGCTCGCGGCGCACCTTCATCTCCGGCGAATTCCACAGCGACCAGAAGTTCCAATCGTAATCGCGCAGGTTGCCAATTGGATCAAGGTTTTCGCAGCTCGACACGGTTCCTTCGTCGTAGATCACGCCGCCGGTCGTGCCAGCGTGGCAACGCAACTGAGCTTTCTGTTGCTCTTCGGTGCGTGCGATCAGTTCGTGCATGTAAATGTCCACTGCAGCCTTGAAGTAACCGCCTTTGCCTGCGTAATGGTTCTTGATCAAGCCGCGCTGCGAATCGGAATCAATCAACTGCGACAGCTCGCGATACCGATTGATGTCAATGTTCAACTCTGCCGCATTAGCCGAAGGCGGGCGAATGTAATTGAAGTTGATCTTGTCCGGCTTCAGTTCGTAGCGCAGGAAGTCGTACCATTCGAAGATGCGATCCTGATTCGAGTTCATAAAGCAGGTGCAAGTTTGCACGTCCAGCCGCGGGATTTGTTTTTGAATCTCCTGAAGCTGACGCGCGGTGCCGATAGCTTTGTCCCAGCTTCCCGCTTTGCCGCGAATCTTTTCGTGGTCTTCTTTCAATCCGTCAATTCCCAGCGCGACGGTGACGTTCAGGTTTGGGCATTCGTCCAGGATACGTTGCACGTCCGGCATGATGCGCTGCTGAATGCCGCCATTCGACATCAGGTAGACCGATTCAAGCTGGTTGTTTTCGTAAAAGGCGCGGACGACTTCAGGCAGGTCTTTGCGGGTGAAAGGTTCACCGCCAGCGATGATCAAAATCGGCAGTTTGCCGCCCAGCGTTTCGCTAATGCGGACTAAATTCTCAGTCGTCATTTGCAGCTTCTTGCGCGGCTTGTCGTCTAACTCTTCAGTGAAGAAGCAATGCACACAACGCATGTCGCAGACCGAAGTAATCAGAATGTTCAGAATCACTGGCGATGTAACACCGCCCATTAGCACCTTGCCGTAACGCTTAATAAGTTCGAAGTTGTAATTCATAATAGCTATTTTTGACCGCGTTATAGATGGAATTATGCAAGGGGAATAGAAGCAAAGTATTAAGCTTGGTTTGCCAGGCAAAGTCAACCACCAAGGCCGAGCAGCGCTTCTTCCATAGCGATCTGACGGTTGATGTTTATTCGCAGCCGCTTGCGCACCTGGTTGAACTTCTCGCTCCACGCCATTACTCGACTCAATCCGACTTTGGCGGCAAGTAGTTCCAACCGATCCGCCACATCAATATTAACGATTGCCTCGCTTGGGCTTCCGGATGCCAGCAACAACAAATCGCGCAGCAGAGAGGTCAGCAGATCCAATTCTTTCTCGAACGCGTCGCGGTCCTTCTTACCGATATATTCGGCGGCTTTAAGCAAGCGGAAGCGGCTTTGTCCTGTGGCCAATAATTCCAGCAACTCGATTAAGGTGCGGCGCTCCTGCCTGTAATCGGAAAGGTCGAAGGCCGTGGCCTGGCCGATGCGCCCTCCTGTGACACGCGCCAACAACTGCGTGTCGGCGTCAGGGCGCGGGTAGTTCGCGGTCAAAAACTTCTCCATGTCTGCAACGGAAAGCGGCGTGAAATTCAATCTCTGCGCGCGAGAACGGATGGTCAGCAGCAACGAATCCGGACGCGATGTAAGCAAGAGGATCGTTGAAGTTGGCGGCGGTTCTTCCAATGTTTTGAGCAATGAATTGGCCGCCTCCTCGCGCAAGCGATCGGCTTCATCAATCAGGAAGAAACGCTGGCGGCCTTCGCGCGGATAGCTGTAAACGTCTGCGGCCAACATGCGGGTTTGCGCGATCTTGATGAACTGGCCATCGGGTTGAATAGTCGTCACGTCGCCATAGGTTCCAGCATCAATGCGCCTGCACGCCGGACACTCGTCGCAGCTATCAACCCTGAATCCATTGGCCGCTGTGCCAGTCGCCGGAGCCTTCTGGCAATTCGCAGCCTTGGCCATTGTCAGCGCGAACTGGCGTTTGCCTACGCCATCCGGGCCGGCAAAGATCAACGTCGCCGAGACGCGCCCACGTTCAAGCAAGCGTTGGATAATTTGTTTATTGCGGTCATTTCCGATGAGATTGGTAAAAGACATAGGGTTTGATCGATAGCTCAGCGCTCTTTCGCACGTGGCAACAGGCTGAGTTGGTAATTTGAAATGCGATGATTGTCAACTGACGCCCAGGCACTCACGAAGTCGACCTCTATGACTTGAATGCGTCCGCGCTCTTTTGCTTGCCTTGACACGGTTTCCGGCTGCCCCTATCCTCTGCGTTTTCGTTTAGCGGCAGATTTCCGCCCTGTCAGTAATCATCATGTTTGACGCACTTTCAGATAAGCTCAAGAAGGTTCTTAAAGACCTGCGCGGTGAAAGCCGCCTGTCGCCGGAGCATTTGGATTTGGCTATGCGCGAGATTCGCATCGCCCTGCTTGAAGCCGACGTCAATTTTAAGGTCGTCAAAGATTTCATCGAGCGCGTCAAAACAACTGCTCTCGGACAGGAAGTTTTACAGAAGCTAACGCCGGGCGAGCAGGTCGTCAAGATTGTGTATGACGAGATGGTCTCGATGCTTGGTGGCACATCCAGCCGCTTGCTCTTTACATCGCGCCGTCCCAATTCGGTGATGATTGTCGGCTTGCAAGGTTCCGGCAAGACGACCTCGACTGGCAAGCTTTCAAAGTGGCTTTATAAAAATCAGAATCGCAATCCGTTGTTGCTGTCAGTAGACGTTTATCGCCCGGCGGCGCGCAACCAACTATCCGTCATCGGCAAAGCCATCAATATTCCGGTTTTTGAGGGAGAGGGCATCAACGATCCTCTGGAACTGGTCAAAGCGGCGCGATTGCATTGTGAGCAGGTTGGCTTCGACACGCTGATGATTGATACAGCGGGCCGTCTGCACATTGACGAAACGTTGATGGAAGAGTTGCAGCGCATCAAGGCGGAGATGCAGCCGGTTGAGACGCTCTTTGTTGCTGATGCGATGACCGGACAGGACGCTGTCCGCAGCGCCAAGGAGTTCCACGACAAGATTGGCATTACCGGACTGATCCTGACCAAAATGGATGGCGACACGCGCGGCGGGGCGGCGCTATCGATCAAGGAAGTGATCGGCCAGCCGATCAAGTTTGTCGGGGTTGGCGAAAAATACGATGCGCTTGATCCTTTCTATCCGGATCGCATTGTTTCGCGTATTCTGGGAATGGGCGACGTGATCTCGCTGATCGAAAAGGTTCAATCCGAAGTTGATGAAGACAAAGCCGCCGAACTGCAAGAGAAGATAGAGCGGAATGCTTTCACGCTGGAAGATTTCCGTGACCAGCTCGGACAGATGAAAAAGCTCGGCTCACTAGAAAGCATATTGAGCATGCTGCCCGGTGACATGTTCAAAGGCATGCCGAAGATGACGCCGGAAATGTCGGCGCAGATGGAAGCCGAGATGAAACGGACTGAAGCAATCATCAATTCGATGACGATGAAAGAGCGCGAAAATCACCATCTCATCAATCAGTCCCGCCGCCGCCGCATTGCGCTGGGCAGTGGCGCTAAGGCCAAGGACGTTGACAGTCTGCTGAAGCAATACGTCGAGATGAAGATGATGATGCAGCAGATGATGGGCGGCGACGGTGGTATGCTGGGCGGAGTGCGCGGAAAAGTTGTGCGCAAGCTGACGGGCATTGGTTCGCGCAAGAAGAAGGATAAGAGAAAGAAGAAGAGGCGATAGGCGCGCCCGGTTGTTTAACTGACAACCGGCCACCCGTCATCTATAATCCACAAGCTTTAAATCATGTTTTTGGAGGTATCAGACATTGTTAGCAATCAGACTGACAAGACAAGGGGCAAAGAAGAAGCCTTTCTATCGCGTAATCGTCGCTGAAAAACGATCAAAGCGCGATGGCGGTTTCGTTGAAATCGTCGGTCATTACAACCCGTGCCGCGAACCAGTGGAATTGAAGCTCAATCATGAGCGCATCAGCTACTGGCTGAAGTGCGGCGCGCAACCTAGTGACACTGTGCGCAACCTGATTCGCAAAAGCGAAAAGCAGAGCGCCGAGGTTGTTGCGGGCAGTGTAGCCAGCAACTAAACCTGCTGGCTACGCGGCCTATTTGGCGCTTAGTTGATTCGGAGAGAACGATGAAGGAATTGGTTGAGTTGATCGCGCGCGCATTGGTAGATCGCCCTGATGACGTAAAGGTCAAAGAGATTGAGGGCAATCAGGCGACCCTGTTGGAGCTTCGCGTGGGTGATGGCGATCTGGGGAAGGTCATTGGCAAACAGGGCCGCACGGCGCGTGCCATTCGAGCTGTGCTCAATGCTTCCGGCACGAAGCTGAAAAAGCGATTTGTGCTGGAGATTTTGGAATAATGCCAGAGGATGATCTGCGAGATGCCGAGGTGAATGCCGGGCAGGTATATGATGATTGGATTACCATCGCGCGCATTGCCCGTCCACAGGGCATTCGCGGTGAAGTCATCGCTGATCTGCTGACGGATTTCCCCGAACGTTTTGCCGACCTTGAAATCGCGCGAGTCGAAAAATCGAATGGCGATCTGCTGAATATACAGCTTGAAAGCCACCGGCCACACAAGGGACGCATCCTTCTAAAATTTGCCGGATACGATACGATGAATGCGGCTGAAGGCTTGCGCGGTGCGCGGGTGGTCATCACTAAGGATCAACTGGTTAAACTGCCCGAAGATTCTTATTACGAATTCGACCTGGTTGGCTGCGACGTTGTGACGATCAGCGGTGGGCTGGTTGGTTGTATTACTGGTGTCCGGCATTTTGGCGCAGCTCCTTTACTGGCGGTCGGCAATGGCGAACGGGAGCACCTGATCCCGCTTGTATCCAGTATCTGCCTGGAAGTGGACATCGCGAATAAACGAGTTGTCATTGATCCGCCGGAAGGCTTGCTTGAACTGTAGGCCGTATGCGTTTCGACTTGCTGACCATCTTTCCGGAGTTTTTCGCCGGTCCATTCGATTTCGGCATGATTCGCCGGGCGCGGCAGCAAGGGTTGATTGAAGTCAACATTCACGACTTGCGTTCTTTCACATTCGATAAACATCACATTGTAGATGACCGCCCGTTCGGCGGTGGTGATGGGATGGTGCTGAAACCGGAACCGATCTTTCTCGCGGTGGAAACCATGCTTGAAAGCGTGGCGACGGATGAAAAGCAGAAGCGCACGGCAGTTGTGCTGATGTCCCCACAGGGACAACGCTTCAGCCAGGCTGAGGCTGAAAAGTTTGCCGGCGAATGCTCGCGAATGATTCTGTTGTGTGGGCGCTACGAAGGCGTGGATGAACGCATCATCGAACATTTGGTGACGGATGAAATCTCCATTGGTGATTACATCCTGACAGGTGGCGAGATTCCGGCGATGGTGGTGGTGGACGCAGTGACGCGATTGCTGCCGAACGTGCTAGGCAGCGAGACTTCTGCGGTTCACGATTCGTTCAGCGTGTCATCGGGCGGGCTGCTGGATTATCCGCATTATACGCGTCCGGCGGAGTTTCGCGGCTGGCAAGTGCCGGAAGTTTTGATTGGTGGCCATCACGCCGAAGTCGCCAAATGGAGACGCCGGGCAGCCTTGTTGAAGACATTGCAGCGAAGGCCGGATTTGCTTGAAGGCGTGGCGTTGACTGGCGAGGAAAGGCAATGGCTGGCCGAAGCTGACAAAGAAAAATCCGGCTGAAGAAATTAAGATTTGAGATTCCGAAAAGAGGTGATTTGTTATGAACAACTTGGATAATGTTGCAAAGCCATATTTGAAAACCGGCATTCCTGATTTCATTCCGGGCGATACCGTGCGGGTTCACGTGCGGATCAAGGAAGGCGAAAACAAAGAGCGTTTGCAAGCTTTCGAAGGCGTCGTCATTGCGCGTAAAAATGGCGGCGTTGCCGAAAGCATCACCGTGCGCAAGACTTCGTTCGGCATTGGGGTTGAACGCATCTTCCCGTTGAACGCGACGATTATTGACCACATAGATGTCGTTAAACGTGGTCGCGTCCGCCGCGCCAAGCTCTATTACCTGCGCGAGCTGCGTGGCAAGGCTGCGCGCATCCGCGAACGCGATACGCGTACGCATGCCGCAAGCAAGGGCGCATCCGTGAAAAATGCCAGCGCAAAGAAGTAGACCCTTTTAGTCAAAGACCGGGGGAGCGCCTGCTTCCCCGGTCTTGTTTGCTCCTCACCCCAAGAATTCAAGTCGGCCCAGGGTTTGGGCTAAAAAAATGATTATCGCCATCGCACCGCGATCCCTGATTTGCATGGCGCGCCTTTGTGTGCAGAGTTGGCGCTGTGTATTTAGACTGGTGGCGATTTGGGCATCTTGGGTTGTTTCTCCCCGCTTGAAAACCTCACAGTTCCTGCATCGAGCTTGGTTTCAACACCTGCCAGGCTCATTCGATAAATTCTTCCATTAAAAGTGATCTGCTATGTCTGAGCATCTACAAGCAATCGCTGATTCCCAGGCTGGTTCGCACATTCAGGAAGAGAGCCTGACCGAAAACGAATCTCCGCGTTGGCCGAAGGTTGCGGCGATCCTTGGAATTCTGGTTTGCCTGCTGATCTACGTTCTGCGGATGGATCGCGCGGTTGGCCTGTTTGTGGACGATGCGTGGTACCTGATGTTGGCTAAAGGACTGGCGACCGGCCAGGGATATTCACTGATTAACGCGCCCACGCCGGGCATCACGCCGCTTTACCCGCCAGTCTTCCCGTTTCTGCTCTCGCTGCTTTACCGCCTGTCGCCTCAATTTCCACATAATGTCTGGCTGCTGAAGTCACTCTCAATTGCTTCGATGATGGTTGCGGGCGCGCTAGCCTTTGTCTACTTCACGCGCGAGCGGCGGCAGCATTCATACGTCGCCCTGGGAATTGCTGCTGCGATGACCTTAAGCCCGCCATTGGTGCTGTTGGCGACTTCGACGCTGATGTCCGAATCCGTCTACGTGGCGATTTTTTTGGCAACGATTCTGATAGTCGAGCGCAGCGTGCGAGCGATTCAAACCCGTGGAGCGATGGCGGTATTGCGTTACAGCGTGCTGATGGGAGTAATGGGCGCGCTTTGTTTTCTGACGCGCTCGGTCGCATTTGTGGTCGCTGCGGCGATATTCGTTTACTTGCTCAAACAGCGCCAGTTCAAAAAGCTAATGATGCGTGCGGCATTGATCTTTGCGGCGACGGTGGCGCTGCTGGCCGGGCCATGGGTGATCTATTCACGGCTGCACGCACCAACGCCGCAGCAGTGGCAGGAGCAGGCCGGGCACATTGTCGAAGATTACTCTAAACAGTTCTGGCAGCGGCAAGCTGGCAACATTGCGTCTGGCACAATTGAAGCCACGGATTTGCCAGCGCGCGTTTGGAACAATATTTTGCAGATCGCTTTTCGCGACACGCTGCGCGTGGTTGCCGCGCCTTTCTACGAATTTCTAAGGTCTATGCAGGCCGCCGAAGCGTGGCGGCAACAGGATGGGTACGAAATGCCGGGCGGCATCACGGCAACCATGTCGCTGATCGTGGCGCTGCTGGCATTGGCCGGATTCATCCTGACGATGCGCGAACGGATGACCGTTGCTGAGATCGTCGTTATTTTCACTCTGGGCATCACGCTGGTGTGGCCGTGGGAGCCTTTTCGTTTTCTGTTGCCGCTGACCCCATTGTTGATCTTTTATGTATTGAAGGGTATTGCGGCAGTTCATCGTCTTCATCAAAAGATGCGCCAACATGAACTCCGCACCAGCCCGGCAGTCCTGGGCATTGCCGTCGCTGTGATTTTGGCCGTCAACCTATACGGCAATATTGTCTATCTGGGCAGGAAGCTCGGGAGCACTCAACCGGCATTCCTGAGCGCCTTTGACGAAAACGAAAAGCTGTTCCTGTGGGCGCGCGATCATCTGCCGCGCAATGAAGCCATCGCCACCAGCAATCCGGGCTTGGCGTATCTGTACACCGGCAACAAGACAGTGGCCTTTCACAACCCAGCGGGCAATTGGGACAGATGGAAGCAGTTGAATGTGCGTTACCTGATCCGCACCGCCATCTTCGTCCTGCCACCGATTGATCCTGACGAGCGGGGAATGACCGTCCTTTACCGCGCGCCGGGCGCATTGAATTTGCGCGTGGTGGATTTTGGCCCAGCGGAAACGCGCGCTCCCTGGGGCGTAATCGGCAACAGTAAGCCAGGAAATTGAAGCGCAATCGGAGGTCATGATGGGGCACAGCGAAATAGGTGAAATGAGTGAAGCGGCAAATGAACCAGTGACCATTGAATCAGAGCAAGCCGCGCTTGATTCTGCTGATCAGCACGAAGCCGCAGCAGGCAATCCGTGGCTGAAGCCCGCTGCTGTCATTTGTGTTGTGCTCTTTATCGCCATCTATTGGATGCGGTTGGACAAGGTATTTGGAATGATGCTGGACGACGCCTGGTATCTGGTATTGGCCAAATCGCTGGCCACCGGGCACGGCTACACGCTGGTCAATTCGCCAACTCCCGGCATCGTGCCGATTTACCCGCCCGCGTTCCCTTTTCTGATTTCGCTACTCTACCGGCTGTTTCCGCAATTTCCTGAAAACCTGTGGCTGCTGAAATCGCTCTCCGTTGTGGCGATGCTGGTTGCGGGCTGGGCCATCTATTCGTATCTGACGCGCGAACGCGGTCAATCGCCTCTGCTGGCTTTGGGCATTGCTGCCGCCAGCGTCTTCTGCCCGTCATTAGTTTTTCTGGCGACTTCGGCGGTCATGTCGGAATGCTTGTTTCTGCTCTGCCTGGTGTTGACCGTGATGCTGATTGAACGCGGCGTGCAGCAGTATCAAAGGGGATTGGAACAGAACCTGCTTCGTTATCTGTTGCCAGGATCGGTTTTTGCTGCGATCGCCTTTCTGACTCGCTCTGCGGCCATTGCTATGCTGGCGGCGGTCGTGCTGTACCTGCTGAAAAAACGATTGATCAAACCGGCCATTGTTTTTGTCCTGATTGTCGGCGCAATTGTTGGCCCCTGGATAATCTATTCGCGAATGCACGCGCCAACCCAGGCGCAGATGGCAGAGGTCAACAATTACATTGTGGTTCCCTACACCAAGCAGTTCTGGCAAAACATCGCCGGGTTTGAAGTGTATGGCGAAACGACTGCGGCACAGCTCCCCGCCCGCACGCTAGGCAAAGCGTGGGAGATTTTCGGAACAGACTTCGGGCGGATGTTTGTCGCGCCGGTATTTGAAGCTCTGACGGTGACGCAGAACTGGATCGAACAAACAGGCAATGCAGGGCTGATCCTGTCGCTGTTGCTAAGCCTGCTGACGATCATCGGCTTCATTCATGCTGCGCGGCGAGATGCGACCTTGGCGGAGTTTGTCATCTTCTTTTCGTTTCTGCTGATCGTTATCTGGCCGGGAGAATTGTTCCGGCAGGTGCTCCCCTTTTTGCCATTCCTGCTTTTCTATCTGGTGCTGAGCGTCGAAGCCATTCACGGATTCTATCCTGGCTTAAAAGCGCTTGCCGTTCTCATTACACGGTTGAAGGTGATGGGCGCGCTGGTTGGCGTGATTCTGGCGATCAATCTTTACGGTAACATCGCGTATGTGATTAAACTATCCGGCTCGATGCTGGAACGTCCCACCACAATCCGCATTTTTGAAGAGAACGAAGAATTGCTGAAATGGGTGCGCGAGCGTGTGCCGCCTGCCTCCGCAAATGACGGCGCTATCGCCACATCCAATCCGCCACTTGTTTATATGCTGACCGGTCGCAAAACAGTCGGCAGCGACAATCCCGCCAAATGCTGGGAAACGTGGAATCAATTGGGGGTGCGTTACCTTGTGCGCACGCAATATGCATCGCGCCCTGTGACCAATGATGCGGCGGAAGCGGCGTACAAAACTCTCTACCGCCAGCGTGGAGAATTGAATCTGCGCGTTGTGGATTTGGGGCCGCCATCATCGCGTCCCATTTGGGGAAGTCCACCGTCCACTCCTGCCAAGTAATCCGTCTTTCAACTGTAATGATAGAAAGCGCTGCATCAGTCTCCGTCATCATTCCTGCTTATAACGAACGGGCTGCCGTCGGCGCGCAGGTGGCTTCGGTGCGCCAGGCGTTGCAGGGGCGCAGCATTACGCACGAAGTGATCGTGGTGGATGATGGATCGCAGGACGGCACAACTGAAGAAGCCGTCCGCGCAAAGGCCCGTGTGCTGCGGCATCTGAATAATCGCGGTTACGGCGCGGCGATTAAAACGGGCATCGCCGCAGCGAAGTACGAAACCATCGTGATCACCGACGCCGATGGGACTTATCCTTCAGAACAGATACCGGCGCTGCTCGAAATTCTGAAAACGGCGGATATGGCTGTCGGCGCGCGCACTGGCGAGAACGTCAACATTCCGCTCATTCGCAGGCCAGGCAAATGGATGTTGCGCTGGCTGGCCGAACGCATCGCCGGGCAACCGATCCCTGATCTGAATTCAGGCTTGCGCGTGTTCCGCCGTGAATTGGCATTGCAATACTTCCCCGTGCTGTCGAACAAGTTTTCGTTCACAACGACGATTACGCTGGCGTTGCTAGCTGACGATTACCACGTCGCTTATCACCCGATTGATTATTATGCCCGCGTCGGCCAATCGAAGATCGTCCCGCGCCACTTCATGGATTTCATTATTCTGGTCTTGCGAATGGCGATGCTCTTTCAACCGCTGAAAATCTTTTTGCCTGCGGCGCTCAGCTTTGGCGGGCTTGGTTGCGTCAAGCTGATCTACGATGTGGCGGCTTCCTTCCTGCGCCACCCTGAAAATGAATGGTC
>JBDSAM010000617.1:0-4420 GCA_039922135.1 Blastocatellia bacterium | reverse complement strand
ATTCGGAAAACCCTAGGGAAGGATGCCGGCGGAAATCATGCGATTGAACAAGGTCGGGAACCCACACTACTTCGATTACTTCCAGTCCAAGTTCGTTGGCTGTCGCGGCGGCTTCCGCCAACATCTGTTCCACTTCGGTTTTGTGAAAGGCTCCGGCCACAAAGGCGATTCTGGGCATATCCATTTTCCGTTAGCCGTGCGGTCCGTTGAGACCGGCAGCGTTTATTCCGCCGGTCGCGTTTCCAGCCGCAACGTCGAATCTTCAGTGACGCTGGGTTGAGATAGGCTTCCGGCTTTTTGATTCAATTCATTCGTGGTTGTGCCGGCAATATGGCTGGCGGGCGGAACAGCGGAAACCGGAGTTGCATATGCCGGAGTTGCATATGCCGGAGTTGCATATGCCGGCGTTCCATATGGTGGAGAGAAGCCATAGCTCTGCGGTTGATGCTCGGCTACAGGTTCTGACAATTCCTGCTGTTTCGGCACAATGAAGATGCCATTGATCAGATGCGCCACGCCGCGCGCGATCGGAATCGTCGCTAACACCCATAGCACTTGAATCGCGGGCGCCACCCCTTGAATTGGCGCGCCGGTTTCCTGCAAAACAATCTTTTCGATGCTGGCGATCAGCGTTCCGGTATTGTTCAGCAAGGCGTTCCAGGCAAAGAGTGCCGCGCCGCCGCCGAAGATTGAAAGCATCCCTTGCTGCAAACTGTATTTGCGCGAATTGGCAATGCGGGTTTTGCGCAGCCCTTTATTGACGCCGCGTTCAATGTCGTTTTTGATGGATTGGTGAATTTCCTGCGCGATATTGGCTGCCATGTACTGCGGTTGAATGCTGGCGGGCATTTGCGCAGCTTGTGGTTTATCCAGGCGGTGTGTGCCTTTGAACTGTTCGAACCCGGCGCGCAAGTTCGTTCCCAGTTCGCGCAGGTCGCTCTTGAGCGTTTCAAAATCTATTGGGCCGCGCTGTTTGTTTTCGATGGCGTCCACGATCACGCCAATGTTGGCTCCGCAATTGCGGCAGAACCGTTGGCCCGGAATTGTCTGAGCAGCGCATTTTGGACAATACATTAAGTTGATCTCCTTTGCCGTATCTTTGTGGTGATGTGGCACTGACTACGACAACAAATCCCGCTTAGTTCTTCCCTTTTGGCTTTCCACTTTTTGGGCCGGTTTTCGGCCCATTTTCAGATTTAATGTAGCTGGCGCGAACGACCGTTTTGATGTTGCCGCGCACATTGAAATCGCCTTCGATGTGAAATTCCAGTGGATCGCAGACCCGCACGAAATCATCCCGAAATTGATTGACCACGTGTTCGTGAAACATCTTTACGTCGCGAAAGGAATTGATGTACAGCTTCAGCGACTTCAATTCGATGCATCGCCGGTTCGGCACATAACGAATGTAGAGCGTGGCGAAATCCGGAAAGTCAGAGAACGGGCAGATCGCCGTGAATTCATTCGACGTGAAATTGATCTCGATGCGCTTGCCCGGATATTCATATTCGAACGTGTCCAGCGGATACAGATTCAATTCCGATTGCGGGGTCGAACGAATCTCCAGATGCTGTTCGGGCGACACTTCGCGCAACGGCGGAAGCGGTTTGTTTGCGATTGGGGATAGAGATTGGATTATCTTTGTCTTTGATTTCTTCTTTGCCAACTCGAACTCCTAGGAACCCCTGGGTACGCCCGCGCCCTCGCGGGCGTACCCAGGCTGAATCTCTTATAACTACCTCTGCAACTCTTCCACAACCTCGGCTGCGATTTTGCGCGCTGTCTCTAATTCTTCTGGTGCCAGCGAAATTGCGGCAACTACGGCGTGTCCGCCGCCGCCATACCGTTCGCAGATAGCTGCCAGATCATGCGTGCGTGGGCGCGACGACCAGGGGTTCGAGCCGACTGAAATCTTCGACCGGAACGACGACTGGCTGACGCTGACGCTGTAGGTCACTGACGGGTGCAGGTAGTAAGGAATGAATTTGCTGTAGCCTTCCATATCGTGGCCGACTACGTCGAAGAAAACCACCGGCCCGCGAACGCGCGCAGTCTGCTTAATGATCTCCATCGAGCGCAGGTGCCGTTCCCACAGCGGTTGGATGCGTTCGACAACGTAAGGCAAGCGCGCGACTTCGCTCAAGATGTGATGTTGCAGGTCGGTGATGATGCGCTCGATCACTTTCGGGTCGCGTGTGTTTTCGATCACCAGGCCCAGTTTGAACGCATCGGCCTTCATCTCCACCGGCTCGGCGGCGTTTTCATATAGCGCGCCGTCAATTTTGTTCGACCAGTGAATCAGTTCGGTTAAGGGCGTAGCGTCAAAGCCAAACTTCTGTTCGGCAACGTCGGCAATGAATTTAGTGCAGGATTTGTAGCTGGCGTCCACAAACTTCTTGCCGCCTTGGTCAGCGCTGAAGTGAGCTTCGTCTTCGGGCGTCAGGAAGGCGCTCTTGTGATGATCGAACCACCACGTCAGCTTATCCGACGGGCAGTACTTAAAGTCCACGATGGCATTTTCGTCGCCATCGAACGCCGATTCGTCAAACAGCGCGCCAGCGCGATGCATCAATGGCTGATAGCCGCGCTGCCAGCCAGCGTGAACGCGCTCTTCATAAAAGCGCGAAAAGACGGCGGCGGACGATGCCCCGTCGAAACAGTTTCCGTGATAGCAAATCTTCAGTTTGTTCATTTGGTGCTTGTTCTGTGTTCTTTAGTTTTCGTTTCGTTTTCAGGTAAGGGCTGAAACCAGTGAACAACAGATTATGCAGTCATCGCGCGGTGATGCAAGCGGCTGGTTGGTGGTAATGAATGGACTTCATGCTGGTTTGGCTCCCACGCCGAGCCAGCGTTTTTTTGCCGTCGTCGTAATTCGCTTGTCAGTTGCCAGTCTGTTTTCGGCCCAACGCGCCAGCCGCACAAATGGCAAGCCCATCAGAAAATAGATCGCCGCCGTCAGAATCCCCGCGCCGATGTAATCGTAATAGGTCGCCGCCAACTGGCCATATACTTTCGTCAATTCAACCATCGTGATGACAGACACAATGGACGAATCCTTGAACAGAGCGATGAAATCATTGGTTACGGGCGGAATAACCAATCGCATGGCTTGCGGGACAATCACGTAGCGCAGTGATTGAGCTCGCGTCAGGCCCAAACTGAGCGCCGCTTCCATCTGCCCGCGCGGAATGGCCTGAATGCCCGCGCGATAGTTCTCAGCTTCATATGCCGCATAATTCAGCCCCAGCCCCACGACCGCCGCGATGATCGGCGGCAATCGAATACCGATGTTCGGCAATCCGTAAAATATCAGATAAAGCTGAATCAGCAGCGGCGTCCCGCGAAATACTTCCACATAAGCGCGCGCCAGCCACGCGAACGGTTGCGGCGCGTACAGATTGATCAGCGCCAGCATCAACCCTAGCGCAACCGCCAACGCCATTCCCAGGATGGAAATCAGCAACGTCATCGGCGCGCCTTGCAGCAATAGCGCAGGCAGATAGCTGGCGTAGCGTTTCAACCGCTCGCGCCAAGTCAACTTCTGCGTGACGATCTGCGTGAATTCGGCCAGCGCTTCGCCCTTTTGTTCTGACGCGGTCATCTTTGCAAACAGCTTTCCGGTGTCGTCGTTCCAGATGCCCCACTTTTCATAAATGCGCCGCAGTTCGCCCGATTTGATCAGCGCGAAAAGCCCATCGTTAACCTGTTTCAGCAGCGCCTCGTCATCTTTGCGCACGCCGATGCCGTACTGCATCTGGCTGATGATTTCGCCAGTGTATTTCAGCTTCGGATTCGGCTTGCTGTAATAAACCGCAATCGGCCAATCCATCAGCACGGCCTGCAATCGCCCATTGGCCAAGTCGGCATAGGCAGTGGTTTGAATCTCATAAGTGCGAATGTCGAGCGCGCCACCCAGTTCGCGTTGGGTCTGTTCCAGGATGCGCTGCGCCAACGAGAATTTCAGCGTGCCAACAACCTTGCCTTTCAGATCGGCCAGCGCATGGATCGAGTTTTCTTCGGCGCGAACGCTGAGCTGTTCGCCGCAGGCGTAGTAGGGGATGGAAAAATTGACTTGCTGTTTGCGGTCGTCGGTGATTTCGATGCCGTTGACTGCCAGATCATAATTGCCGCGCTGCAGGCCGGGGATCAATCCGTCCCACTGATTCTGCACAAAGACTGATTTGCGATTGAGTTGCTTACCCAGAGCCTCCATTAGATCAATTTCAAAGCCGATGATCTGGCGCGGATTTTTCGGATCGGGCAGCAGGTAAGGCGCGCCGCCTTCCGCATCGCCGCCCCATCGCAGGTCTTGAGCTTTCGCTGGAAACGCTGAAAGCGTGAGAAGTAAAGCGATCCCTACGCTGAGGAAAGTAACTTCACCGCAGAGGCGCAGAGGACGCAGAGAAAACGCAGAGAAAAA
>JBDSAM010000616.1:0-4628 GCA_039922135.1 Blastocatellia bacterium | reverse complement strand
CCTGCGTCCAGCTTTCCGCCGTATCGCCGCTGCCGTGCAGCAAATACAACACGGGATAGCGCTGCTTCGGATTCTTTTCATAACCGGGCGGTAGGTAGACGAAGACCTGCCGCGTCTCGCCGTTGATAACCGCTGTGCGAAGCCAGTTCGACTCCACGCTGCCGTGCGGCACATTACGAACTTCCCAAGGCGCGCCTTTCGCAGGGATTTCGACCAAGCTAGCCGAGGTGCGTTGCCGCAGCTTGATGCGCGGATTTACCGGATCGGCCATCGTCACGCCGTCCACCGTGAACGAGTACAAGTGGATCGTCGGTTCAATAGAACTGACCGTCGCGCTCCAAATGCCGTCTGCATCTTTCGTCATCGGATGTTTCGAGCCGGGAGGCATCCAATCTCCGAAGAGCGTTACTTCACTCGCCTTAGCGGCGCGGATGCGAAATGTGACTTTGCCGTCGGGATGCACTTCGGGCGAAACCAGGCCATCCGGTGGCGGCGTTTGCGCGAAGCTGTATGCCGAGAGGAGCATTGCGGTGAGGAGAAAAAGAAATTGCCTCTTCATTGTTCATTGCCTCAAAGAAGGAAGACCTGTTGGTCGCGTTATAGTCTAATGCGGCATCTCAGGCCGCCGCGCATCGTTCGGGTCAGCCCAGCGGTTGTTTGGAATGGTCGGCGTCCAACCGGGCCGCAGTGGGTCTTGATCGTAAGGATAGCCGCCCAGCCTTTTGTAAAGCTCGCTGTATTCGGCCAGTTTGTTGCGGTCGAGCTTGATGCCCAGGCCCGGCGCAGTCGGCACGGCTATCGAACCGTTCTCATATTTCATCTTGCCGCCTTCGATGATGTCGTCGGTCAGATGGTGATAGTGCGCGTCGGCGGCGAACGACAGGTTTGGAATCACCGCGCCCAGATGCAGCATCGTCGCCAGTTGAATGCCAAGCTCGCCCGACGAATGCACGGCCACGCCAAGTTGGAATGTCTCGCAAATGCCCGCTGCTTTGACGCACGGGCGAATGCCGCCCCAGAACGTCGTATCAAGCAGAATCACGTCCACCGCCGTGTTCAGGATGTTCGCCGCCAGTTGCTCGAAGTTGATGACGACCGTGTTGGTCGAAAGCGGCATGCGTACCTTCTCGCGCACGCGGCGCATTCCGTGCAGGCCGTACACGGGGTCTTCCAGATAATCGTTGTTCAGGTCTTCAATCGCTTGCCCAAACCTGATGGCCTGTTCGGCGGACATCACGCCATTGCAATCGTAGCGGAAGCGGTCGCCTTTCAAGCTTTCGGCCACGGCGCGGTAACACTCCAATTCGTAATCGGGATGAAAGACGCCACCTTTCAGTTTGTGCGAAGTGAAACCGTACTGCGCTTTCAGTTCGCGCGCCTGCGCGACCAGTTGCTCCACCGTGCGCACTTCGCCAGAGCCGTCTTTCGGGCTCGGATAACGAAAGAACAGGTACGTGGCAAACGGCACGCGCTCCTGCAACCGTCCGCCCAATACCTCACTCACCGGCACGCCCCATTTCTGGCCGATGATGTCCAGGCAGGCGAATTCCAGCGTGGCCAGAATCTGTGTGCGGTTGTTGTAAAGCGAGGCTGTCGGGTTGGCGATTTTGAAGCGCATCTCTTCCAGCCGCGCCGGGTCGTGGCCGATCAGATAGCTTTTCATCGCGCGAAACGCGGCTTCGGCTGATTCGCCGCCGCCGCCCATTTCGCCCAAGCCGATCAAGCCATCGTCAGTTTCGACTTCGACGATGGTGCGGACGAAGCGGCCCCAGTGGCAGCCGTTGCCATGACGCAGTGGGGCTTCCAGTGGGACGGTAACGGTGGTTGCGCGGATGTCGGTGATTTTCATGGCTGGATTTAGAGCGGGATGTTGCCGTGTTTGCGCGGTGGATTGGTGTCGCGTTTGTTTTCCAGCAGTTTCAGCGCGCGGATCAATTTCCGCCGCGTGTGCTTTGGTTCAATCACTTCATCAATGAAGCCGCGTTCGGCTGCTACGTAAGGCGAGGCAAATTTCTCTTGATACTCCTCGATTTTTTCGCGGCGCGCGGTTTCGGCATCAGCGCCGGCTGCGATTTCACGGCGATAAAGGATTCCGACCGCGCCTTCCGCGCCCATCACGGCGATCTCTGCTGTCGGGTAGGCGAAGTTGATGTCGGTGCGAATGTGCTTCGATCCCATCACGCAGTAAGCGCCGCCGTAGGCTTTACGAGTGACGACAGTGATCTTGGGCACGGTCGCTTCCGCGTATGCGTAGAGCAGCTTAGCGCCGTGGCGGATGATGCCGCCGTGTTCCTGATTCACGCCAGGCAGGAACCCCGGCACGTCTTCAAAGGTGATGATCGGGATGTTGAAGCAGTCGCAGAAGCGGACGAAGCGCGCGGCTTTGACCGAAGCGTCAATGTCCAATACTCCGGCGAGAAAGTTCGGCTGATTGGCGACAATGCCCACCGGCTGGCCGTTGAGGCGCGCGAAGCCGATGACGATGTTACGCGCGAAGTGCTCCTGAATCTGGAAGAAGTATTCGTTGTCTACGACCTTGGTGATGATCTGGCGAATGTCGTAGGGCTTGTTCGATTCGGGCGGGACAATAGTATTGAGCGCGTCATCGCTGCGGTCCACAGGGTCATCGCAGGCGATGCGCGGCGGATCGTCCAGATTGTTTGACGGAATGAAGGACAACAACTCACGAATGGTACGCAGGCAATCTTCTTCATGTTCAGTGGCGAAGTGCGCCACGCCGCTGGTTTGATTGTGCGTCATCGCGCCGCCCAGTTGCTCTTTGGTCACGTCTTCGTGGGTGACGGTTTTGATGACGTCGGGGCCAGTGATGAACATATAACTGGTGTCTTTGACCATCAGCGTGAAGTCCGTGATGGCCGGCGAATAGACCGCGCCGCCCGCACAAGGCCCCATAATCGCGGAGATTTGCGGCACCACGCCCGAGGCCAGCGTGTTGCGCAAGAAAATGTCGGCGTAGCCGCCGAGGCTCGCCACGCCTTCCTGAATGCGCGCGCCGCCAGAATCGTTAATGCCAATGACAGGCGCGCCGACCTTCATCGCCAGGTCCATAATCTTGCAGACCTTTTGCGCGTTGGTTTCAGAAAGCGAGCCGCCGAAGATGGTAAAGTCCTGGGCGAAGACAAACACTTCGCGCCCGTCAATCAGCCCATATCCGGTGATAAAGCCATCGCCGGGGAATAGTTGCTCCTCCATCCCGAAGTCGCGCGAACGGTGCGTGACCAGCTTGTCGAACTCTTCGAACGTGCCGTCGTCGAGCAGGAATTCAATGCGTTCGCGCGCCGTCATCTTGCCTTCAGCGTGCTGGCGTTCAACACGGGCCGTGCCGCCACCTGCTTCCGCTAAGGTGTTCTTGTCTCTCAGTAGTTTCAGTTTGTCTTCAATCATAGGTTGCTGGCATAAGTTGCTGGTTGATTACTCTACCTTCATAAATTCCATCCACAATGAATGAAAATGATGGACGCCGTTTTCGCGCCGCACTGAGTATCGTCCGCGATCATACGCGATAGATCGCAGCCGCTTTTGTACCTCTTCGCAAATCCAGATGTCTTCCTGCTGAACTTCATCGCTCAGTCCGATAGTAGTCTTAATTCGTTCTTTGGCTGCGGCTGATTCAACGTCGTGGAAGTACCACTCGAAGATCGTCAGCGTCTTGTCGTAGCCGATAGGGACAATAAGATTGGTTGAAAGGTTGTCGGGGTAGATATTGAGCATCAGGTTAGGGAAGACCCACAGGTACAATGCCTCGTTCTGTTCAGCCGTTGCCGAATAGCGTCTTCCAGGATCATTCCCTGTTTTGATCGGCGCGTCCTGCCGCGAGTAATAGCGCCGCGTGATAGTGCGATAGCGTTGGAAGTCCAATTCGCGCATCAACGATGGGTGAATAATCGGCACGTGGTAGCCTTCGGCGTAGTTGTCAACGTAGACCTTCCAGTTGCAATCAATCACGTAATCGCGCCGTTCGGCGAACTTCATCTCTGCCACGCGGCAATGTTTGGTGAGCGCCGGAATGTCTTCAAACATATCGAGCAGGCTGAGCTGATTTGCCTGGCCATCAAGTTTGACCCCATCGAGTTTTACAAAGATGAACTGCTCCCAGGTTTGAACCTGAACCGGGCGCAAGCCGAACTCGTCCTGGTTGAACCGCTCAACGCCATCAAAGTCAGGCACGCCGATCAAACGTCCATCGGTCGCATACGTCCAGCCATGATAGCCGCAGCGAAACTTGTCGCAACGGCCAGCGCCTTGGGCAACGGGGCCGGCGCGGTGGCGGCAGACATTATGAAAGCCCCGCAATCCGCCATCAGTGCCACGCACAATGATCACCGGTTCGTCACCGACATCCGTTGTGAAGTAGCTTCCGGATTCGCTGACTTGATCCAAGCGCCCAGCCAGTTGCCATGTGCGGTTGAAGATACGGCGTTGCTCCAGCGCCAGATACGCCGGGCCGGTATAACAGCGCGCGGGCAGAGTCTCAGCACATTCGATTCGTTCATCAAAATCGAAGTTCAACAATTCCATCTTTGTGATTCAGATCATGCTTTGGGAGGTTCGATGAAGCTCGACGGCAAGAGTAAAACTTGAGGCTGCTTTTCGCAATACAGCGCCGG
>JBDSAM010000615.1:0-11598 GCA_039922135.1 Blastocatellia bacterium | reverse complement strand
ACCAAGAAAAGCCGGAAGGGAGACATGCTTATGACTTCACTGCTCAAGCTTCGGAATATCTTTCTCTGCGTTACTGTCGTTCTGGCGACGGTGGTGATCGTCGTGCCGGACAGCTCATTTGCGCAATCATCATCTCAACCAAGCAAGGAAAATATGGAATCGCGCCGCTGGTTTCAGGATGCGAAGTTTGGCCTGTTCATCCACTGGGGCGTTTATAGCGTGTTGGGCAAAGGCGAATGGGTGATGAACAACGACAAGATGCCCGTCAACGAGTACGAGAAGTTGCCCGCGCAATTCAATCCGACTGAGTTCGATCCGGCAGAATGGGTGGCAATGGCCAAAGCCGCTGGGATGAAATACATCACCATCACCAGCCGCCACCACGATGGTTTTGCGATGTTCGATTCCAAGATCAGCGATTGGAACATCGTCCAGCGCACGCCCTATCAAAAAGACGTGATGAAGGCATTGGCCGAAGAATGCCAGAAGCAGGGAATAAAATTATTCTTCTACTACTCGCAACTTGACTGGCATCATCCCGATTATTTCCCGCGCGGGCGCACGGGCAATACGGCTGGGCGGCCCGAAAGTGGCGAGTGGCCCCGCTACATTGATTATATGGATGGGCAGTTGAAAGAACTGCTGACGAATTACGGCCCAATCGGTGGCATTTGGTTCGACGGAATGTGGGACAAACCGGAAGCTGATTGGCGGCTTCAACAAACTTACGGGCTGATTCACAGCCTGCAGCCATCGGCGCTGGTTGGTTCAAATCATCACAAAGCCCCAATCGCAGGCGAAGACTTTCAGATGTTCGAAAAGGATTTGCCCGGCGCAAACACCTCAGGATTCAATACGACTGAGATTGGCAGTATTCCGTTGGAAACGTGCGAGACGATCAATGGAGCTTGGGGCTTTAACGCCAGCGACAAGAAATTCAAGAGCACAAAGGATCTGATTCATTACCTGGTGCGTGCCGCTGGTAACAATGCCAACTTTCTGCTCAACATCGGCCCGATGCCAACGGGCAAGATTCAACCGGAGTTCGTGCAGCGGCTGGGCGAAGTTGGCAAATGGCTGGAGAAGAACGGCGAATCCATTTATGGCACACGCGGTGGACCGTTAACGCCCCGCCCGTGGGGCGTTACAACGCGCAAAGGCAATGCCGTCTACCTGCATGTTCTGAATTGGCAGGACCCTGTGCTGGCAATGCCGAAGCTGGCGCAGAAGGTCAAATCGGCAAGGCTGCTTAGAGACGGCAGCAAACTGGAATTCTACGAAAACGACAAATTCGGCTTCTTCGTTCGCATTCCGCAAGGAGCGCACGACGAAACAGATACGATCATCGCGCTCGAACTGGCGGAGAAATAGCAAATCGGTCGGCGAGCATTCAATTAAACTTCAACCAAAACTGACGGAGGTCATTTTCAAATGGGCAGAGGCGATCAACGCTCGAAACGCGGAAAAATCAGCAGAGGCACGTCCGGCAAAACACGCAAAAATCCCAAGCAGTTGGGAAAGGCCAGAAGAGCTAAGAAGGAGGCGGCTAAAAGCGCTTAACTTTTTTAGTCGGCGGGCCAAATCCGACTGATGGCATGGCCCGCTGACAAAAAAAGAACCCGCCGTTGTGCTTTAATAGCAGGCAACGGCGGGCATAAGTTAAGGAGAGAGAAAAGTCTTCGGTGGTTATCTGCCACTCACTCCCAAACCGGATTAAAGGTTACGGCTTTTTCTTGTCGTTGCCTCTCCGGTCGTCATTCTTTTTGTCATCGTTCTTGCGATCTTTCTGGTCGTCTTTTTTGTCCTGTTTATCCCGTTCCTTCACCGGCTCAGGTGGCTTCTTATCCTGTCCGAATCCTTGCGTGTTTGCAGCCCCGCTGATAGAAAGCGCCAAACTAATAAGGGATGTGAAAAAAAACTTCTTTAACGAATTCATCATAATTTCCCCCTCTGCCTAAGCTTTTCAGCTTTTATGATTTCTCGAATGCCGGAAAAGGGGACGATCATTCTCCATTCGATGGTCGCCACTTGCCCTGTAGACGTGTCTTGCTAGTTTGGGCGCTGGCGATCTTAACAAAAAATCATTGCGATAAAAAAACTCTCGGCGTACTTCTGGCTTTATGCCGTTCGGCCACGCTTGTGACGTCTATCAACTTCAGCAACGCATGTGCCAATACCTTTTAAAGTAATTGACGACTGCATAACCCGCTTGGTTATGCCTGTTAGATCTTAAAAATTACGATGTGGAAAAGCTTCTGATGACCGTGTTTAGTTAAATGACCGACGATATGGGATGCCAGATACCGTTAATCGTTGTTGAGCGCATCGCGAAACGGCCATTTCGATGTGCTGATAGCCCAAATTAGGAAGCACACAATTCCTACCACGAATGCGGCTAGACTGTACAATTTGATTTGCCATTCCATTGTCACGAAAATAAACAGCCATCCCACGAGTGCAATTAAGCTCGGGATTGGATAGAGCCAGATGCGATAGGGACGATCAAGCTGTGGCGCGTTCTTCCGTAACAGTGTAACAGCGACGATCTGTCCGATGAATTGCACCAGAATGCGCAACGCAATCAGCGCATCAATCACAGTCCCCAATGACAGGAAGCTGCACAAAATAGAGATAGCTCCGATCACAACCAACGAAAAATAAGGAAAGTTATGACGGGGATGTAATCGGCTGAAGATTTTGAAAAAGTATCCGTCGCGTGCCGCCGCAAAAGGAATCCGCGAATATCCCAGCAGCAGCGCAAAGACCGAACCGAAGGCCGTCCACAGGATCATCAGTGTTACGGCAATCGCCACGTGCCGCCCATAAATCTTTTCCATCATGACCGAGACGACAAAATCCGAGAGCGGCTTCTTTGCTTCGGCGGGCACAAATTCGCGCCAGGGAACCACGCCGATAATCGAAAGATTGATGGCAATGTAAATGAGTGCGACGACAATGACGCTGATAATTACTGAGCGCGGGATCGTCCGCCCCGGATTTCTAACTTCATCGCCAATGTAGCAGATGTCGTAATAGCCCAGGTAATCGTAAACACCGATGCGCGATGCTGCGCCTAGGCCAAACAGAAAACCGGTCGAAAAATTGAACGCGCCCGGCGGGAAATCGAAGGCAAGCTTCGGATCAAAATGCATTGCGCCCGTGAAGATTACTGCGCCGGTGGTTAGCAACGTACCGACCCACAAACTGATGGTGATCTTGCCAATGTGAGTGATCTGACGATAGAGAAGCGCGATGTTGACCAAACCAATCACGATGACCACTGGATTTATATTGATAGGTACACGAACGATTGTTATATGTGGGATCGAAACCGTGAAACTTGTCGAAAAGCTCGGAATGCCATGCCAGATATAACCCAGATACTGTGCGAAACCGATGTAGCCCGATGCGATTTCCATCGGCCCGCTGATAATGAACTGCCAGACGAACAGAAACGCCATCAACCGCCCGAAGGTTTTGCTTCCGAAACCTTCGCGTAGGTAAAGGTAACTGCCGCCTGATCCGGGCATTGCCGCGCCCAACTCGCTCCACACCATTCCATCTGGGATGACGATCAAGATCGCGACCAGCCAGCCCAGCATCGCCTGTGGCCCGCCCATCGCGGTCAGCAATAGCGGAATGGTTATGAATGGCCCGATGCCGATCATGTTCGACATATTCAACGCCGTCGCTTGTAGCGTGCCGAAGTGGCGAACAAGGTGAGGGGCAGTGGTTGGTGGTTGGTGGTTGGTGGTTGGTGGCTCGTTCATGGTGTTTAGTAATTAGCAGCAGGCAGCCTGTGATAAGTGGTTTTACCAGCCACCAACCACCTTTTCAGTCCAGAAGCGAAAGAAAGCTTGTTAAAATGCGTTCGGTGATGCCCCAGATTGGTCCGTCCTCGCTGGCATAGGCTGGCCATTTCCTGGCCAATTCGTCGAACCGCGTCGCGTATGCATCGGACAACCCCGCGCGTTTAAGCTGGCCAACCGGCACCCAGAAGACCTTGTCCACCTCTTCGCTTAAGCGAATGGACAGCGATAGCGGAGCGAGGGCGACCAAGGGCGTAATCTCGATCTGCGGCAACCGCGGCGAGTTTGGTTTGATAAGCGGCAGTTGACCAATAAAGACGCCTCCGTTCAACAGGTCAATGCCGACCTCTTCAGTAAGTTTCGCGCGCCGCCGTTGCCTTCAAGTCGGCGTCCAGTAATTCGGCGCGACCACCGGGCAAAGCCAGATGGCCCGACCACGGGTCTCCTTCGCGTTCGGCGCGTTTGATGACTAACAGCTCTGCCGCGCCTTGTTTTTCGCGCAACAGCAGCGTTACGGCAGCTTGTCGAATGCGCTCGCTCTCGATTAGCAAACTGTGCGGCGGCGCGAGTCGCTCGTCGAGATGGCGGCGGATCAACTCGAAATCGCTCATTGTCTATGCATCAATATGTTTGAGTTTTGATAGAAGCCTGATGTAAAAACCGCGTCAGCATAGTGATCGCCTTTGCCCAAGTCAAACCGCAAATAGCATTGGCTGCATTGGCTGAATTAAGAAGAGCAATTGGCGCGAAACAATGGTTTGATTACTTGACACCATTGCACAACAAAGCTTTGAATGGCCGCGTTCACTTGTTCGGTTGTTTATCTTCCCCTAGCTCTTAGACATTTTATCCAGGATTCAAATCGTCAATCATCACCCATAATCAGGAGGGAATTCATGAAAGCGATTACACACTCAGTGAAGTTTTGGTGCGGGCTTTTGCTCTGTCTGGGCCTGTTGATCTCAGCAGACGCAATTGTAAAAAAAAGTCAGGCCGCAGCTCAGGATGGCAATCAACCGAAGATTCAGACTGCCAGCCCGGACGGCAGCGAAGAGTTGCTGGCGGATGATGGGACGATTGAAACCTTCATCTCTGGCAATGGAGTGATTGCGGTCAACCGGCTGACGCCTTCTGCCTATCCGGCAACATTGCAATCCATCCGTCTGATCTTCCCACAAGTGACGGGCCTGCCCAACCCGGTCGGTTCGCAAATCACATTGATTGCCTTTACCGGCGCATCGGGGACAACACAGCCAGTGACGAACCCTACGCTGCTGGTAAATCAGACGGTTACCATTCCCATTGCAATGTCGAGCAACGGATTTGTTGACTTTACTATCCAGAATGGCCCGACCATTACAGGGGGGGATTTTTATGTAGGGTTCAAGACGCCGAACCCGTTCGCAGGTGTTACCTATGCCACTGACACTGACAGCGCTCCACGGCAGCGTGCCTTCGTTTCAACGGATAACGGCGCGAACTTCAGCGGGCCGCTGACCTTTCCCGGCACCACAACGCCGCTCAATCTGTTGATCCGCGCCGTTGTTATGAATGATGCGCAACCCGTTCCGCGCATTGGCGTTCCAACGTCATTGAATTTCGGCAGCAGTGCTGTTGGCGTTACCCAGCCGCAAACCCTGACAATCAGCAATACCGGCAGCGCCCCGCTCAACATTACCAGCATCACGTCCAGCAACGCGCAATTCACCTTGCTGCCAGTGACGTTTCCGCTGACGATCGCGCCGGGAGCACAGACACAGATCACCGTGCGCTTCACGCCTGCCAGCGCGGGCGCGCAAACCGGCACGCTTACCATCGCCAGCAACGATCCGGCAACGCCATCGGCCACAGTCGCATTGAGTGGCGTGGGCGGGTCGGCAACCAGCGCGGCAACGGTCTTTGTCAATTCGGGCGCGTCCGTCACCGGCTCCATCGTTGCTCCAAGTGCGGGATCGGGTGTTTTGCTCAGTACGCAGTACGCGATCTTCGTGCCGCCCGGTGCAACGCAGTTGAAGATTGATTTGACTGGCAATCAAGACGTTGATCTGTTCGCGCGCTTTAACCAGCGCATCATCATCTCTGGCGGCAACCTGATTACGGATTACAGCTCGATCCAGGATGGCATCGTGCCGGAGTCACTCACTATTACGCCGACCAGTACGCCGGCGCTGCAATCAGGACTCTACTACATTGGCGTCGCCAATTTTGGCCCGGGCGCGGCCAACTTCACGCTAACGGCGACTATCACTGGCGGCACAGCGCCCGCCGTCGTTACTACGGTTTCAGCCGCCAGCTTTTTGGGAACGAATACAGGAGCAGCAGAGCAGATCGTCGCTTTCTTTGGTAGTAACCTGGCGACCGGAACGCAGGTGGCCAGCACAATACCTTTACCCACAACCCTGTTGGGAACGACCGTCAAAGTCAGAGACAACGCCGGGACGGAACGCTTGGCGCCGCTCTTTTTCGTTTCGTCCGGACAGATCAATGCATTGATTCCAATCGGCACGGTCAACGACGCAGGGCAAATCACTATCACCAGCGGCGATGGAAAGATTGCTGTCGGGACAATCCAAATTGCCAGTGTTTCGCCGGGACTGTTTACCGCGAATGCCAACGGGGTGGGGGTTCCTGCTGCTACGGTATTCCGACTTAAAGCAGGTGGCGCCCAAAGCTTCGAGGCTTTGTCACGCGTTGACGGCCAGAATGGCTCTGTCCCGATCCCTATTGATCTGGGTGTGGCAACCGATCAAGTATTCCTGATCCTTAACGGAACAGGCATTCGCGGACGCACCAGTTTGTCGGCGGTGACGGCCACCATCGGCGGCACTTCCGCCCCGGTGAGCTTTGCCGGGGTGCAGGGCGATTTCGTCGGCCTTGATCAAATCAACGTCGGAATCCCGCGCAGCCTGATCGGACGCGGTGATGTGGACGTAGTGTTGACCGTGGACGGAAAGATCACGAATACGGTCAAAGTCAATATCAAGTAAACAGCCAACCAAGGTGGGACAACTTGGCAAATTGTCCCACCTTCAAATTTCAACATCTGTCCGCTTGACGCATGTCCTCTTGCAAAGATCCGGATGCCAGCGTTCGTCAATCAATCCTATTTCACATCAACGATTCAAACTTTCAACCGTGTGCCGGAAAGTCTTTATGAAAAGATCGCGTCGTGACGTTCTGTGCAGTGGTTTAGGGCTGGCTGCCACAGTGGCAGCGCCTGAAATCATCATTCCTTCAACAGCGACTGGCTATTCGCATGCCGAGGTTGATGCGCGTCTGGAATCCGGAAAAGGCATGTACGGACTGGCCAAGGCCGACTTGGTGACCCCAGCTTTGCTGCTTGATCTGGATTTGCTTGAGGCGAATATTGCCAAGATGGCCGCTCACGCCAGGGCCGCGAAGATTAACCTGCGCCCGCACGGCAAGACACACAAATGCCCGCAGATCGCCGAACGCCAAATCAAAGCCGGAGCCATTGGTCTATGCACCGCCACCATTCGCGAAGCCGAAGCAATGTCCGCGGCCGGAATCAAAAATCTATTCATCACCACCGAACTAGTTGGCAAACCGAAGATCGAACGATTGATCAAGTTGACTCGCCGAGCACCGGAAACGATGTCAGCGGTTGACTCATCTGTTCACGCGCAACAACTCAGCGACGCTGCCGTCGCGGCCAAAATCAATCTGAACGTGATGATGGACGTTGATCCGGCAGGCCGCCGTACGGGCGTTCCGCCGGGTGACGCTGCAATCAGGCTGGCTGAACAGATCGTTAAGCTGCCGAACCTGAAGCTGCGCGGCATTCACGGCTATTCGGGCGCGTCGGCGCACGTCAACACGTTTGAGGCGAGGCGTAATCATTCGACAAAGGTCATGACGCCCGTGCTCGAAACTTTTCAGCAGTTGAAGAAAATGGGATTGCCCGTGGGGATTATGTCCGGCGGCAGCACCGGCACATACAACATTGACTGTGAGCTTGGCAGGCCAGGACTTGCAGGAATGACTGAGCTGCAAACCGGTTCATATGTTTTTATGGATGTCGAATACCGCGCGATTGGCGGCAAGTCGGGCGCGGTATATGAAGATTTCGCGTCATCGCTGACCGTGATGGCGACAGTGATCAGCAAAAGTTACTCTGATCATGCGACGACCGACGCTGGCATCAAAGCCTTCGCCACGGACAAACCAAAACACCTGCCCGAAATCAAAGGCGCAACCAGCGTAACGCTTGGGTATGGCGGCGACGAACACGGCATCCTGATGTTTAGCACCAGCAATGGGCCCAGCCGCGACTTTAACATCGGCGACCGAGTGGAATTTATCGTGCCGCACTGCGATCCGAACGTAAATCTATACGACCGGATTTACTGCGTGCGCGGCGAGAATGTTGTGGATGTTTGGAAAACAGTTGGTAGATACGGAGACTGACGGGTGCGCGCAAATTGCGATTACCTGATTCAGGAACAACGATGTGTCCTTTGATTGCTCGCTTTAACACTAAGAGCCTAGAGAGAGAAGAACAACAACCCGCCCTTCTCTCTCGCTCCAGCCGTCGCGAAGCATTTACCTTACAGCCTATTCGTGACTGCCTATTCCACCGCGCAGGCCTTCAATTGGTTGATGCGTGTCCGTAAGGATTGAGTGAAGCATTCGACTTCGTCCGGGGTGGCACCGCTGGCTTGTAAGCCCGCGCGCAACTGATCGTCGGTGACGCGGCTCAGGTACGGCAGCAGCCACTTCACGTCGCTGACGCGGATGTCGCTTTTGAAATCATCGGTGTGCTGGCCGGAATAGCCGAACTGCATGAAGTCGCCTCTGACGCCTTTGACGAAATCTTTGGTCTGGCTCTTGAAGCCTTTGCAGTCCCACTTCTCGCGGCCCGCATAGCCACCCCACTTGCCCATGCTACCGCCCCAGTCTGTAATCAGATAGCGGTCTTCGGCCTGGCCGCTTTCCGTGGCTTTTGCCGGATAGCGGAAGATGGCCGTGTTTGAGCCGCGTTTGACGTCGCGCACATCCTTATTGTCCCAGTTTGAGAGGAGCATGAACATGACCTTCAATCCATTCTGCTCTTTTGTACCGGTGAAGGGATTCCTCAACCAACCCCAGCTTTCTTCCTCGTCGAGCTTCTTGACGCCTTTTTCGCGCTGCTTTTCGAAGCGGGCGTCAGTGAAGCTGCCGTCAGATTTGACGTGCGATTTGGCGCGCGTCAGCTTGCCGACGTTCTGGACGCGCCCGCTGGCGACGAAGTAATCCGGCTCGACGAAATAGCCGACGGCCCACGCCATCCGCGTTGCGAATGTTTCCGCGTTTACTTCAGTGCCGAATTTAGCCGTCCATTCCACGCCATTGGCGTCGGTCACGCGAATTTTGGGATTGCTGCCCGACATGCTTTCTTCGATGAAAGTGAAGGGCGGTTTGGGCGCTGCATCGCGTCCGGCAATGCCCCCGGCAAAGTCGAGACTTTCGACCGCGCCGGGATCACGCCAAAGAATAGGAGTACCCGGCTGACTGGACTTTTTATCTTTATCTTTTTGAATGGCCTGGCCCGGTTGGCAGACCAACAAAGTCAGAAGTATCGTTGCTAGCGACAGTGAGGGTTTGAACCAACGGCCCCGCTGAAAATTTTTGAGCATAGTGTTGAACATAAATTGTTCCTCCTTTTCGGCAATATACCAGATTCGCGCCTTCCCTACTGTATCTTGCCCTCAAGCGCTCAGAAATTTCGACAACCAGTTAGTGATGATTGCTTCATCGGTCGGCGCTGTGAACTTCGCCGCATTGACTACTTCGGCTCCAATCAATTCCGTGCGTTTGCGAACCAATGCTTCGGCGTACTCTGCTGGAAATTCCGGATGCCCCTGTATGCCCAGCATCTTTTCGCCTACGCGGAACATCGCCACCGGACAATGATCGCTTTCGCCAAGCAGGACGCTGTTTTCAGGCAATTGCCGCACTTGATCGCGGTGAGTGTATTGAACGCCACAGCTAGCCTGTTCAGGCTGCATCCAGCTTTCCATCTTGACCAGGTTCAAACCGTGAACGCCGATGCCCCAGCCTTGAGGGGCCTTCTCTACTTTTCCATCCAATGCTTCGGCCAGCATCTGATGACCAAAGCAGATTCCGACGTATGGCTTGTCCGCGCCGCGCAACCTGCGCACGAAGTCTTTCAATTCGTGAATCCAGCCTTCGTCGTCATAAACCGAAAAGCGCGAGCCGGTGCAAAGATAGGCCTGGCAATCGTCCAGCGAAGCAGGGAAGTCGCAGTTGCGAACATCGAAATATTCCAATTCAATCTGCGGCGCGTTCCGCTGAAATAGATCAGTGAACATCTGGCGATAATCGCCTGCGATGTTGCGCAAGTCGTCAGCGACGTGATCGCATTCCAGCAATCCAACTTTCATCTTGTGGCCTCCTTACAAGCGGAGTTTTAGGTGGAAAGATTTTGGCCGGGTGAAAGGTTCAAAGCCAAGCTTCGATAACGTGCAGCCGCGCCCCGAATCCTTCACGCCCGTCCACGCCAGCGCCGGGTCCAGGTAATCGCAGCGGTTCATGTAAAATGTGCCGGTTTCGATTTGATCGCCAATCCGCAAGGCCGCTTCAACATCTGTCGTCCAGATTGAAGCCGTCAAGCCATACTTGCTGTCGTTCATCAATCGAATGGCTTCGTCATCATCTTTGACCGGCATAATGCCAACGACCGGTGCGAAGGTTTCTTCAGTCATTACCAGCATCGAATGATCCACGCCCGTCAGAATCTGCGGAGCCAGATATGCCGTGCCAGCTTGGCTGGCAGGAAACACGCTTTCATCAACCAGCGCTTTCGCTCCTTTCTGCAATGCCTCTGCAATGTGCGCACGCGCTTTGTCAGCGGCACCGGCGTGCACCATCGGTCCCAGCGTCGTCGCAGCCTCGAGCGGGTTGCCCAATTTGTACTGCTTGGTCAATTCAACCGCGCCTTCGACAAACCGGTTGTACACTTCCCTGTGCACGTAGATGCGCTCAACCGCGCAGCACGATTGGCCGGAGTTAAACATTGCGCCATCCACCAGGTTTTCAATCGCGGCTTCCAGGTTGGCAGCATTCAGGTCTGGGCGGACATAAGCCGGGTCTTTGCCGCCAAGTTCCAGGCCTGTCGCGATGAACCGTTCGCTGGCCGCCCGCTGCACGGCATGACCGCCAGCAACCGAACCGGTGAAGGCGACGAAAGCGATGCGTGAATCTCTGATCACGTCAGCGACTTGATCGTGGTCAATATGAAGGAACTGAAAGACTCCATCGGGCAAGCCCGCCGCCGCAAACGCTTCGGCGTATCGTTCCGCGACGAGCGGCGTTTGCGGCGCGATCTTCAGCACGACGCTGTTGCCCGCAAGAATCGCCGGGGCTACCGCATTGACCGACGCCAGCCAAGGATAATTCCAGGGAGCCAAGACCAGCACCGTGCCTACCGGTTCGCGGCGAATGAATCGCTGGAAGTTCTCTTTCGGTTCAATCGCGATATCGGCCAGTTCGCGTTCGGCGATGTCGCACAAGTACTTCACGCGCTCATTGAAACCACGGCGAAGTTCATACGGGCTGTAAGCGATGGGACGTCCAATTTGCCAAGTCAGTTCTTTCCCAATTTCATCAGCGTGTTCAACCAGCCACGCGGCCATCTGGCGGCAGATGGCGATGCGTTCGCCGATAGGCACGCGCTTCCATTTGGTTTGCGCTGTGCCAGATTTGGCCAATGTATTTTCGATTTGTTGAGGAGTTGCCAATTGGCGTTCCGCATAAACAGAGCCGTCAA
>JBDSAM010000614.1:0-16679 GCA_039922135.1 Blastocatellia bacterium | reverse complement strand
CATCGCCCCAGGCCCCGTGACTATTGCTTCGATTGGCGGCACTGTCAGCCTGTTCTGGCCGCTCAATCAAGAAACCGATGTTGCCGGCTATAACGTTTATCGCGCTGAGGAAGAGAACCCGCCGCCGGAAAAATGGATCAAGCTCAACCCGCAGCTTCACAAGACCGCATCTTTCCGCGACGACCGCGTGCAGGTGGGCAAGCTGTACTTCTATCAAATCACTGCCGTTGATATTTACGGCAACGAAAGCGCGCGTTCAATAACCGTCAGCGAGACGGTCAATCCTTAGCCATTCAAGAGAACCATTTCGTTGACTTGCCCGCAACGCCTGCATATGCTGAGCGCGCTTTCCCCGAATCATTCCCAGCACAATTCAGTAGGCAGAGGTTTTGATGTCACCGCCCGCTTCGTCCTCAAACCAACCGGATGTCACCCAGCTTCTGCGCCATTGGCGCGATGGGGACGAATCGGCGCGCGACCGGTTGATGGAGATTGTTTACGAAGAATTGCGCCGTCAGGCCGCGCGCTACTTGCGCCGCGAACGCCCTGACCACACATTGCAGCCGACCGCGCTGGTTCACGAAGCCTACATTCAGTTGATAGATCAAAGCCGCGTCAGTTGGGAAAGCCGCGCGCACTTTTTCGGCGCGGCGGCTCGATTGATGCGCCGCATCTTGGTTGACCACGCGCGCACCCACCAAGCCGAAAAGCGCGGCGGCGGCGAAGAGAAGTTCGCGCTGGATGAAGCCCTCGGCGTCCCTGAAGGCAAAGACCTGAACATCCTGGCACTGAACGATGCGCTGGATGAATTGACTCGACTGGACACGCGGCAAAGCCGGATTGTCGAGCTTCGTTATTTCGGCGGGCTTTCGATTGAAGAGATGGCGGCGGTGCTGGAGATTTCGCCCGCCACCATCAGGCGCGAATGGAACATGGCCAAAGTCTGGCTGTATCACCAAATCAAAAAAGAGACTGGCCAATAAGCGCATCGCGGTCTTTTTCTCTCTCTCGCTTCCTCATCTCGTATGACTCCAGAGCGATACCAGCGAATCAAACAAATCTTTCAAGCCGCCGTTGATCGCCCGCCAACCGAGCGTCCAGCGTGGCTGGAAGAAGCATGCGTGAACGATGCCGAACTGCGGCGCGAGGTTGAATCGCTGTTAGCCGACGCCGATGAAGTCGAAACCAAACCTCTGCTCGATTCTTTGGCATTGCCCGCGCTGCCGAATATGAGTTTGTTGGAACCGCGGCTAGGCCAACTTATCGGGCCTTACAAAATTCTGCGCGAACTGGGGCACGGCGGGATGGGAACAGTCTATCTGGCCGAACGCGCCGATGAGCAGTTCAAACAGCGTGTCGCGGTGAAGGTGGTCAAGCGCGGGATGGACTCTGAAGAGATTCTCGCGCGCTTCCGCCACGAGCGACAGATTCTGGCCTCGCTTGATCATCCGAACATCGCGCGGCTGCTGGACGGCGGGACTACGGCTGACGCTCTGCCCTACTTCGTCATGGAGCACATCGAAGGACAGCCGATTGATGTTTACTGCAACACTCACAAGCTGACGACTGACGAGCGACTAGAGCTTTTCCGCACGGTCTGCTCCGCCGTGCATTACGCGCATCAGAACCTGGTCGTCCATCGAGACCTCAAGCCCACCAACATTCTGGTCACCGAAGCCGGGACGGTGAAGCTGCTGGATTTCGGCATCGCCAAAATTCTCAACCCTGAAATGTTCCCTGAAACAGTGCTGCCGACGCGAACCTGGGAACGCCCGATGACGCCGGCTTATGCCAGTCCCGAACAGGTGCGCGGCCACGTGATCACCACGGCCAGCGATGTGTATGCGCTGGGCGTGATTCTGTACGAGTTGCTGACCGGGCAGCGGCCTTACCAATTCAAAGGCCATGCGCCACATGAGATCGCCAAAGTCGTTTGCGAAACTGAACCTGACCGGCCCAGCACCGCCGTAATTCGCGCAACGACACTTGCCGAAGCCGCCGGCAAGACCGACGGCGGCGCAGCCGTCAGATTGCGTAACCAGTTGAAAGGCGATCTGGACACCATCGTGCTGATGGCCTTGCGCAAGGAACCGCAGCGCCGCTACGCCTCAGCCGAGCAGTTCAGCGAAGACCTGCGCCGCCACTTGGACGGCCTGCCCGTCATCGCCCGCGAAGACACTTTCAAATACCGCACCGGCAAATTCGTCGCGCGCAACAAACTGGCGGTTGTCGTCGCCGCTGTCTTTGCCCTTTTGCTGGCCGGGTTTCTGATGACGACACTGGTGCAATCGCGCCGGATCGCCCGCGAACGTGACCGCGCGCAACTGGAACGCGACAAAGCCGAGCGCGTCTCGGCGTTTTTGGCGGATTTGTTCAAAGTCAGTGACCCCAGCGAATCGAAGGGCAATCAGGTAACGGCGCGCGAACTGCTGGACAAGGGCGCTGAAAGGATCAATACAGAACTGAAAGATCAACCCGAGGTGCAGGCCACGTTGATGGATGTCATCGGCGAGGTTTACATCCGGCTGGGCCTTTACGATCAGGCCGAAAAGCTGCTCGATCAATCGCTGCGGACGCGACGGCAACTCTTCGGCAGCGAGCATGGCGATGTCGCCTCCGTGCTTGCCAGCCTGTCCAACCTCTATCACGAAAGGGGCGAATACGGGCGCGCTGAACCACTTGACCGTGAAGCGCTGGCTATCCGGCGCAAGGTTTACGGCAACTTGCATCTGAGCGTGGGCAAAAGCCTGCACGACCTGGCCATCACGCTGCAGATTACTGGCAAGCGCGACGAGGCGGGGATGTGTTGGCAGGAAAGTTTGGCCATCAAACGCGAACTTTACGGGGCGCAGAGCGAGCAGGTGGCCGGCGACCTGGTCAGTTATGCATCGTATCTTTCCGATGGCGGCGACAACGACGGCGCCGAAGCGGCATTGCGCGACTGCATACGCATCCTGCGCCAGCACCGCGCACCGGAAAACCTGGACCTGATGACGGCGGTCAATAATCTGGCCATCGTGCTCGGACGCAAGAAGAACTATGCGGACGCCATTCCGCTTCACCGCGAACTGCTGGAGACCAAACGCAGGATTTACGGCGCACAGCATCCCGATGTGGCGCTGACGCTCAACAACCTCGGCAATACGCTGCGGCTAGCGGGCGATCTGACCGAAGCCGAACCGATCGCGCGCGAAGCGTTGGCAATGCGCCGCAAATTGCTCGGCGAAAACCATCCGAACACTACGCTGGCCGCTTACAACCTCGGCAAGGTGCTGATCGCCAAAGGCGCATTGCCAGAATCCGAAACGCTGATGCGCCAAGCCCTGAACGCCATTCAAAAAGCCAATCATACCGAAGAGGACGTTGCCTTTTACCAACAGGGCCTGGGTGAAAGCCTGCTGGCACAGCGCCGCTTTGCCGAATCCGAATCCCTGCTGACCGCCAGCTTTCAAACTTATCAAGCCAAACGCGGCGTCCGATATCGGCGCACGGTGGAAGTGTTGAACATGCTCGTCATCCTCTACGACCAATGGGGCAAGCCGGATCAAGCGGCGCGGTATCGGGCGCTACTGTCCAATTAGCGCACGGTGACTTCCAGCGTATAAGGCATCGAACGCGCTTTACCTTGATGATAGATTTCAATGACGATGTCGCCGCTGGTTGGAATCGGCCCTTCCCAATCTTTGAGCGGTTTTTTCAAATCGCCTTCGGACGCCATCGAACCATCCGGGAACGTGATCCGAAAATTCGCGGCTTTGACCGGCGAGGTCAGATGCACGTAGATCGTTTGGCCTTTGCCGACGCGCAGCTTGTATTCGTGCAGGTTTTCCTGTTCGGAGTCGGTCACGGTGCCTTTGACCACCGCCGACGTGCGCCCGCGTTCGAAGCGTATGCGCTGGAATTTCTGATCGGCGCTGGCCGTGACGGCAATGGCGAACAGCAGGATGACTGCCAGAATGCTGGTGACTGATTTCATAGGAATTCTCCTGGAGAAATTATGAGCGTGTAACAGACAAAAGCCCGTTCCACTCCATGTTAGCGCACGGTGGGTTAGCACACGGCGGGTTAGCGCACGGTGGTTTGGCGCGTGATGATGGTGCGGCGGTTGTTGTCGCCGGTGGGCGGGCCACTGGCGAAAGAAACCGAACGGATGCGGTCGCCCCAGTGATTGTTGCCGTGCGGGCGATGCAGCTTCGACATATCTGAGATGACCGCTGGCCCTTCCACCCAGAGCTGGTCTTCACCCTCGTTATATTCCTTGCCTTCCCAGAAAACGACCCAGCCTTTGACGTTCACCTTCAGACTTGAAACGTTGCCGTGCTTGCCGCCTTCCTTGCTGCCCAGCGGTGGCGGCAACAGCGAGGTGTTAGTGTTTAGGTCGAGCGCCGCGCCTTGGTAGTTGGCATGTTCGAAGACCACGATCTTGGGCAACGGCGCGGGTTTGGAGACCACGGGCTTTGTTGATGCAGCTTTTGTTGATGCAGCTTTTTTGACCGGGTGATTGACGATCCCTTGTGCCAGCGCGGCGATGTTGCCGCACAGAAAGATCAAGGCAAGCGTTGTAACGCGGGTGTTCGTCAGCAATTTCAACGTGGATTTCATCGAAGTTCTCCTCATCATGATTTACAACTTATGCACCAAATGTGTGGACGGGAGGGTAGGAATGATTCAGCCGCCAGCCGCCCCCACAGGGCGCAGCTACGATCCGGCTCTGTTCCCAATTTCCCGCTGGCGCGATTGCCGCTGCGCCGAAGGGGCAAGACCATTTCTTGCTCCGTTAAACTCATGCGGAATTCAGCGCGAGAAAAGCTCACGGCGTTAAAAAAAACCTCTTTTTGCGGGAATCGTTCGGGACGGGATGATTGACTGGTCTTTAAGGGCTGCATATCCTTGCCGTGGAGTTCATTTTTTCCATCCACAATCCACACGTTAATCTGCGATGACGAAATTTCGATCCATCAATCAAAAACAAATAAAAGGAAAACATAATGACCGCTCACACCAGCTTCTTTGAAAACGTTCTCAACTATGTGGATCGAGCCGCCGCCCTGACGAATCACCCGAAGGGCTTGCTCGATCAGATCAAACATTGCAACAGCGTTTACCATTTTGAATTTCCAGTGCGCCATCCCGATGGCAGCATCGAAGTCGTCAAAGCCTGGCGCGTTGAACACAGCCACCACAAACTGCCGACCAAAGGCGGCATTCGCTACGCGCCCGAAGTCAACGAAGACGAAGTGAAAGCGCTGGCCGCGCTGATGACTTACAAATGCGCCATCGTGGACGTGCCATTCGGCGGCGCAAAAGGCGCAATCCAGATTGATCCGAGCAAATACACGCTCGACCAATTGGAACGCATCACGCGCCGCTACACGCACGAACTGGCCAAGAAGAATTTCATCGGCCCCGGCGTTGACGTACCCGCGCCCGATTACGGAACCGGCGAACGCGAAATGGCCTGGATTGCCGATACCTATATGGCAATGAATCCCGGACAACTTGACGCCATCGCCTGCGTCACTGGCAAGCCGCTGTCGCAGGGCGGCATTCGCGGACGCAAAGAAGCGACCGGGCGCGGCTGCTTTTACGCCCTGCGTGAAGCCTGCTCTTACGTGGAGGATATGTTGGAACTGGGCTTGAAGCCGGGCGTCGCAGGCAAGCGCATCGTCGTGCAGGGCCTGGGCAACGTCGGCTTTCACGCCGCGAAGATTTGCCGCGAGGAAGGCGGGGCCAGGATCATCGCCATTGCCGAACGCGAAGGCGCGATCACCAATCCCGATGGGTTGAACGAAGCCGAGGTTTTCAATTACCGCAAGGCAACCGGCTCGATTCTGGACTTCCCCGGCGCGACCAATATCCCCGACAGCGGCGCGGCGCTTGAACTCGACTGCGACGTGCTGATTCCCGCCGCGCTCGAAAACCAGATCACCGCCGAGAACGCCCCGCGCATCAAAGCCCGCATCATCATCGAAGGCGCCAACGGCCCGACCACGCCCGAAGCCGAAGACATCCTGATTGCCAAAGGCGTGTTGATCGTGCCGGACATTTACGCCAACGCGGGCGGAGTAACGGTGTCGTACTTTGAATGGCTGAAGAACCTTTCGCACGTCCGCGTCGGTCGCATGGGCAAACGCGCCGAAGAAGCCAACGAACGCCGCATCCTGCAAGCCGTTGAATTATTAACCGGACAAAAATTCACCGAAGACATATTCGCGCAAGTTGCCAAAGGCTCCGACGAACAGGACTTCGTCAATTCCGGTTTGGAAGACACAATGGTGGTGGCTTATCAGCGGCTGCACGAAATCTGGAAAGGCGATTCCAGGATTCCCGACCTGCGCACGGCGGCTTTCCTGGACGCCATCGAAAAGGTCGCGCGCGCTTATGGCGAATTGGGAATCTTCCCATAAACGAAAAGGCAAAAGGCAAATATCAGAAGTCTGAAATAGGCGCGTTCCGCCCTTTTGACTTTTCATTTTTGCCTTTTGCCTTTTGATTTATTCGTCTATCTTCCGCCATCAATTCCCAGCACTTCTCCTGTAATAAAACTTGCTTCATCAGACGACAGAAAAGCGGCGAATTCGGCGACCTCTTCCGGTCCACCTGCGCGCCCGAGTGGCGTGGCTTTGATGACTTCCTGCAAGCGTTCGGGGCGCGAGAACTGATCGTGGAATGGCGTCAGGATGATGCCCGGTGCGATGGCGTTTACCGTAATGTTGTATTGGCCAAGCTCGCTGGCCAGCCCCTTTGTGAAGGCGTTGACGGCGGCTTTGGCGGCAGAGTAGGGCAGCGCGCCGCCGCGCCCCCCGTGTTTGGCCGCCAGCGATGAGATGTTGATGATCCGCCCGCTGCGTTTCTCTTTCATGTAGGGGATGACGGCTTGCGAACAGAGAAAAACGCCTTTCAGATTGACGCCCATCACCGCATCCCAAACCTCGTCGGTGCAATCTTCAATCGCGGCCAGCTTGACGATGCTGCCGGCATTGTTGACCAGAATGTCCACGCCGCCGAAGTTGTCCACCGTCTCGCCGATCATTTGCAGCACGTCCACGCGCTCGGCAACATCGGCGCGCACGGCGACGGCGTTGCGGCGCATGGCTTGAATGTCGGCGACGGTTTCGTTCGCGCCGGGTTCGTTCTTATGATAATTAACGACCACCGCCGCGCCGTTGCGCGCCAGCGCCAATGCTGTTGCGCGCCCGATGCCGGAGCTGGCACCGGTGACGATTGCTACTTTTCCGCGAAGATCAAATTGAGCTGCCATTGATTTTATTCCTCCGTCCTTTCCCCTTCATAGTACTTTCTGTCTTTCAACTTCTCCGGCAAACAGGCCATGTCGGCCTTGCTGCCTTCGTAATCGTGAGCGTATTTGTAATGCTTGCCGTAGCCCAGGCCCTTCATCAAACCGGTCGGCGCATTGCGCAGGTGCAGCGGGACGGGTTCGGCCTGCGTGGCGCGGGCATCGTCAACGGCGGCTTCGTAGGCGACGGCGACTTTGTTCGATTTCGGGGCCAAGGCCAAATACAACGCCGCTTCGGCCAAAGCGTATTTGGCTTCGGGCAGGCCAATCATATGCGTGGCTTGCGCGGCGGCATTGGCAACGACCAGTGCCTGCGGGTCGGCCATTCCGATGTCTTCCGAAGCGTGATGGACGATGCGGCGGGCAATGTACATCGGGTCTTCGCCGCCTTCGATCATCCGCGCCAGCCAGTAAAGCGTCGCGTCTGGGTCCGAATTCCGAATGGATTTGATGAAGGCTGAAATCAGGTTGTAATGCTGCTCGCCCGTTTTGTCGTACAAAGCCGAAGCGCGTTGCAGGGCTTCCTGCAAATCTACTTCGGTGATTGTGCGATGGTTGTTGGCATTCGGATCAGAGAGCGGCTTAGCCGAAAGCGCGGCGAGTTCCAGCGTGTTCAAGGCTGTGCGCGCATCGCCGCCTGTGTACGCGGCCAATCGTTGCAATGACTCTTCGCTGATCTCAGCGTTCAACTTGCCCAAACCGCGTTCGTCATCGGCCAATGCCTGCCGCAGGATTCTGACAATCTCCTCTTCGGTCAGTTGCTGCAGCACGAAGACTTTCAATCTTGAAAGCAATGCCGAGTTGATCTCGAACGAAGGATTTTCGGTGGTTGCGCCGATCAGAATGATCGTGCCGTTTTCGACGTAGGGCAGGAAGGCGTCCTGCTGCGCGCGGTTGAAGCGGTGAATCTCATCAACAAACAAAACCGTGCGGCGACGCAGCTTAGTTTGCAACTCAGCGGCTTCGCTCATTACCTGCTTGATCTCTTTGATGCCGGAGGTGACGGCGCTGAAGGGGACGAACTCCGATGTGGTGCTCTCAGCGATGATGCGCGCCAGCGTGGTCTTGCCGGTGCCGGGCGGCCCCCAAAACACGAGTGAGGTCAGCCGGTCTTCTTCAATCAATCGCCTGAGCAGCTTGCCCGGCGCTAGCAAGTGTTCCTGTCCAGCGAATTCATCCAGCGTGCGCGGGCGCATGCGCTCGGCCAGCGGCGCGGACGATAGATCGGCTTGGAAGCCACGCGCGCGCCGCTTCGGGGATTCTTCCAGTTCGGGGAAGAGGCTCGATTCACTTTTCCTGCTCCGCATAGGCAAAGAATAGCACGATCCGTAAACACGCTGAAAATCGCACTAGATCGGTTTTCACATCAGTGTAGGGGCTGACCTGAGTGTCAGCCCAATCCCGCAGGGTGCCGGGCAAACACACAGGTTTGCCCTTACCATACACGCAATCAAAAACCGATCTAAGAATCGCATGGAGTACAGGCTTTAGCCTGCTGGTTATGCCCGAATCAGGCTAAAGCCTGTACTCCATGCAAAGGTAATAATATACTTGACTCACCTTGACATCTTTCTATGATTGTACTAATTTAAGCGTGCTGTCGCCATTGTCCCATCAGTTTCAGACGACGGATTCAAACTCTGATTTTTTAGAGAGGTGAAAAGGCTTGCCAATACCGGCTTTATTGCCATCAGGAATTTTGACTGAAGGGATATACGAATGCAATTTGGAGGAAGTCGAAATTGATTTGTCGTATAATCCTATTCGCGAGGAAATCTGGAACAATTTTCAAACTATCAAACAGAGGCTAATGGCCGTTCCAGAGGTAAACGTAATTTACATTGATGGCAGCTTTCTTTCAGATAAGGATAAGCCTTCAGATGTTGATATTGCTGTTGAATTTTTCAATATAGAGACCTACATGGGCGTCAGGGATAGACATGGGGATTTATTTTGGAAAACTGAGCAAATCAAGGACAAGTATAAGGTGGATATACGCCCCGGCTATCTCCATTGTCCAAAAGAAGAATTTAACGCAATAGAGTGGTTTCAATCAGTTAGCAGAAAAGAAGCGAGGACTCGAAGGTTACCCATACATGCTCGAAAAGGAATTTTGAAGGTGGTATTAAGAGATGCTGGATGAAGAATTACAATTAAATAGCTGGAGAGAGGTATTAGATTTTAGAGTGCAATCTCTTTTGCGCAGCATTGAGCTAGAACGGGCTAGACTTATTGCACATGGTGCGAGCGATGACCAGATCGTAGACGCATTAAGGCATCAATACGAAATCCTTGAAAACATACGCACCGAAGATTATCCTGACCTCTTTGCGCATCAAGATTCCTCGTTTGCATTGTACGGTGACGAGGGAAAGATTGTATTTAAGGGCAGTCGATCGGCGGTTAAAAAAGAAAGGGTCAAAAGCTCACATCAGGGCATCCCCTATGATGTAGTCTTTTGCTAAGGGGAAAGTGATGCCAAAACTCGTATACTTCCTGCCTTGCGACAGGGTAATAGTCAGCCAGGAGCAAACCATATCGCTGATTACCTTAATCGAGAATGTTATCCTTAATATTCCCGAAGAGAAGGAAGCAGAACTGCCTGATGATGCAATTGTGCCAAAGGAATGGAATGCTATTTCAAGCTACAGGTGGGAGCCGGATGATTTAGGGAAAGAGTACGAGCAGCGTGTATCCCTAACACTTGAAAATGATCGCATATCAACCGATTCAATAGAAAAAATTCCTCGCGAGGATGGTAAATTTTCGAGTCGAGTCATCATTCAGAGCCAGGCTTTCCCAATTAAACCCCAAGGGGAAGCAGTACTACGATTGGCCATTCGAGAGGTTGGCCAGGAAAACTGGCAAGTTATTGCGGAATATAAAATCGCCATCAACAGAGTAGATAAAACGGCTTAAGCTTTGCGTTGAACCTTCCTTGCTTTTCTCTTTTTCTCGTGTTCCGTTATCTTTTCGTTAATCTCCTTTTTCGGGACAGACATCAGGCGTCTTGCTAGTTCATCAAAGCGAGCAAACTCGTTACCGTCTGTTTGCTCGCTTTCCTTGCTCTTTTTTGTTTGCGTTTCTGTTTTCATTTCATTCTTGGCATATCACCGCGACGGCCTAGCCCATCATCGGTCGCCGTCAATTCCTTATAAGTAATTCTACGACCAGTAACGCCTTCCAAGACTTTGACAAAGCGATCACCGTCTTTGCCCTTGCGCTCATTGAAGCGAAACGTCTCTTCATCAAGATACGCCGAAAGGTGGTCGCACTCAACCGAAACATACGTGCCGTTAATGCAGCGTTTGAACAACGTCCAGAAGTTTTCCATTCTGTTAGTCGTGATGTTTCCTTCGGCGTATTTAACGCTATGGTTGATAACACTGTGAATGTAATCCGCGTCCAGTCCTTCATAGCCAACCCATTCGTCCGTCATAATCTCGGAACCAGCCTCAACGTTGGCGCGAATCTGAGATTGCAGAGTTTCGGCAGTACGGTCAATAACAACACTAGCAGCCACGCGGCTGACTTCGCCCGCCTCTTTATCGCCGCGCTCAAGCAAGCCTGCAATGATTGCTTTGCCAACAGTGCCACGGCCCTTGATAACTGCTTCACGGCGTTCTTTGTGCATGTTCTTAGCCTTGCCACCGACAAAGGTTTCATCGCCTTCAATCGTACCGGACAGTTTTACAAAGCTGCCCGTCTTCATTGCGAGGCGGATTCTATGAAGCAAAAACCACGCGCTTTTTTGCGTGACGCCGATACCACGATGAATCTCGTAAGAGCTAATGCCGTTCTTCGCGTTGGCGATCAACCAAATGGCGCACATCCATTTGTCATAGCCAAGCGGGGAATCTTCCATGATCGTGCCTTGCTTGATACTGAATTGCTTTTTGCAGGCTTTGCACTTCCAGATATGGCGAGTACTCAAAAAGCTATGCTCGGTGCTGTTACAGTTCGGGCAGGTGATTCCATTCGGCCAACGGATCGGAATAAGGTATTCAAAGCAACGGGCGATGCTCGAAAAGTGGTTGATGGCTTCCATCAGTGTTTTGGGTTGGTAAAGCTCTTTTTCCATATGCGTACTTTACCAAAAAGAGCTAGGTGAGTCAAGTATATTATCACCCATGCAAATTGCCCCTGTAGGGCGCAAGTTGGAAATTAGGTTGACGCCTGCTTGCCTGACTCCCTAGCATGCTCACCCAGAGCATTTGTTTACCAAAACAGGGAGCGGGCTTATGACAGCGGGCGAAGGTTTGTTGAAGATGCATTTTACCGATGCGTTCCGTCAGGTTACCCAAAAGACGGATTCGCCGGATATACACATTTCGTTCTATCCATTCGCGGGACTGAATCACACTATACGATTGCGCAAGCAGCACATCTATGTACGGCTATCGGATATTATGCGCGATGCTCCGCCACAGGTGCATCGCGCCTTGGCGTTTATCCTGGTCTCAAAGCTCTTCAACAGACGAGCCGGTTCCGAATACCAGAATCTATACCGGCAGTATGCTTATCATCCCGACGTGCAGCGCGCTTCCGATCTGGCCAAACGACAGCGTGGCCGCAAACTGATCAGCACCTCCATCGGGCGGGCATATAACCTCAATCAACTGTTCGCGCGAATCAACCGGCGGTACTTCAACAACGAACTGCCTGTACCGACGTTGACCTGGAGCGCGCGCAAAACCAAACGGATTCTGGGGCATCACGATTACGTTCACGGCACAATTGTCATAAGCCGTTCGCTGGACAGCGCTGACGTGCCGGAGTTTCTGGTTGAATTCGTGCTCTATCACGAAATGCTGCACATGAAGCACCGCCCCAAAGTCATCAATGGCCGCCGTCTTTACCATTCCGCTGCCTTCCGCGCCGACGAACGCCGGTTTGATTATTACGAAGCCGCGATGGCGGAAGCAGAGAAGTTGGGTAATCGAAAGTAATGCACATTGGAATTGATGCCCACGCCATCGGCGCTCAACAGGGCGGGAATGAAACTTACATACGAAATCTGATCCGGGCGCTGGCCGAAGTGGACGGCCAGAATCGCTATACGATCTTTCTGGCCAAGGCGGGCGCGGCCCAGGAGTGGCGCGATGGATTTGCGCGGCAATTTTCAAACTTTGAAATTCGATTGTTGCCGGAGCCGACGCCGCTGGTGCGCGTGCCATTGGCGCTGGCGTTTGAATTGAAGCGGCGTCCGGTGGATGTGCTGCACGTGCAATACACCGCGCCGCCCTTTTGCGCCGCGCCGGTGGTGGCAACGATTCACGATCTGGCCTTTGAACATTTGCCTGAGACCTTTACGCGACGTGGTTCGATGCAGTTGAAATTGACAGTGCGGCGCACGGCCCGGCGAGCCGCGCGAATTGCGACCGTATCGGAGTATTCGCGGCAGGATTTGCTACGCACCTACAACCTCGCGCCAGAAAAAGTCGTTGTCACCTACAACGGCATCGAAACTCATTTCACGCCGCAGCCAACATCACCCGGGGAAGCTGAAGAGGTTCGTCAGCGTTTCAGCATCAATCGAGATTTCCTGCTTGCTGTGGGCAGCCTGCAACCGCGCAAGAATCTGATTCGCCTGATTCGGGCGTATGCGAAATTGCGCGGCGAAAATCCGGGTCTAGCGCCGCAACTGGTGATCGTCGGTCGAAAGCTGTGGCTCGCCAGTGAAATCTTTGCCGAAGTCCGGCGGCAGCGGTGGGCCGAAGATGTGATCCTGACGGGCTATGTAACCGACGAAGATTTGCCGAAGCTTTACCGCGCGGCGACGGCATTTGTTTATCCCTCCCTGTTTGAAGGCTTCGGCCTGCCACCGGTTGAGGCGATGGCTTGCGGGACGCCGGTCATCACCAGCAACAATTCCAGCTTGCCGGAAGTCGTGGGTAAGGCGGCATTGTTGATTGATGCCTGCGACGAGCGGGCGCTGTCGGAGGCGCTATTGCAGATCGTCGGCGATCAAATTTTGCGCGCGCGGCTGCGAGAGCAGGGAATTGAGCAGGCCAAAAAGTACACATGGCGTGATACAGCGGAAAAGACGCTGCAGCTTTACCTGGAAAGTCTCAAAACCAAATTGTGACTTTGTTTTGAAATCCATTTGAATCTCAACTCTCAAATCCCAAATCTTACTTCTCAGCCATGCGACCTGTGCGGCAGAGCCGATGTGGAGTTCGTTCTGACCACGCCACGGTTAGATGGGCCGTTGGTTCGCTGCAAAAGCTGTGGTTTGTTCTACGTCATCTTGCCTGAAAAAGGTCAGTCCATTGAAATTCAGCAGAACCGCCAAGCGAACTTGGCAGTCCACCAAGTTATAAATGATGAGGGTGGGACAGATTGCCATCCTGTCCCGCCAGACCTGCACAACTTGGGTATCCCTCAAAATCAGCTAGATGAAGTACTAGCTGATAATAGGCAACATCACGGCGCGACTAGCGGCAGGCAGATTGGGGCCGAGATGGTTCGCCTGTCCGAACGTGCACGCGAACTGGCGTTGGTCGAACCGGCAATCGAGCAAGGAGAGCAGCCGTGGCGTGAGTTGATGGCGCGCGAACGGCTGAAGGATTTGCAGCGGTTTGTGGACAGCGGGCGATTGCTGGAAATCGGATGTTCGACGGGTGAAATGCTGACTACGGCGCAGAGTTTATTTACAGTATCCGGCGTTGATGCCGATCACGCCAGCAGCCATGTCGCCACATCGCGCGGCGTGAATTGTTTCAATGGGACATTGGCCGAGGCAAACTTTCCCGATGGATATTTCGATGTCGCCGCGCTTTACCACGTCATCGAACACTTCCCCAGCCCGCGCGCCGAACTCCGCGAACTTCATCGCATCATTAAGCCAGACGGTTGGCTGGTGGTTGAAACGCCCGATATCGCCAGCCTGTGGTTTCGCCTATTGGGCGCGCGGTGGCGACAATTCATTCCTGATCATATTTTCTTTTTCACGCCGCAAACAATCAGGCGTATCGTCGAAGAGAGCGGTTTTGAAATCCGCGAGCTTCGTCACGTGGGCAAGACGATGAGCGCGCGCCTGTTCATCAGCCGGATCGGCCGTTACCACCAGCCAACCGCGCGTCTGCTGGCAGCTCTAAGCCGCCGCCTGAATTGTGACAAGCGCACGCTGCACCTGAATTTCGGGGATGTGATACGGCTTTATGCCCGCAGGAAATAAGTAATGCCAGCCTGCGTAAGTGGTTTATGGCGCGGATGCAACGGATGCTCCCGGCGCTGTTTTCCGGTTGCCATGGTTTGTTGACACGACTGAACTGGGTTTGAAATCCGCCGTTCGAATCATCCCAACCGGTTCCGCATCCCAGGTCAGATTGAAGGATTGCCTTTTGGTGCGGCCTTCCTGATCAACCGTGTGCGCGAAAATCAATTCTGCTTGTGATAGGGGAGCTCCCGAAGCAAGGTCTCTGCTCTGGCGAGTTCGGGCGATGTAGTTCTGACGTTCAGGCAGATCAAGCTCGCGGCGGATGCGGTTGACATACTCTTCGCATTCGCCGGGGCCATTGGCTTCATCGGTCAAATCGTGCAACCCCAGCACCGCATGCGCCAGTTCGTGCAACACGACAAAGCCGACGTCGAAGGCCGCCAGCACTGCCTTGTCGCCACGCAGATGAGCGAAATCGCTGAAGTCAATTTCAATGGGATTGACTTCAATCCGCGCGCTGGTTGCAAGGCTGATGAAAACCAGTGGCTTGCCAAGCTGGGCAAAGGCGATCCGCGAGGAACGGTCATGGCTTTCCAAATCTATCGCACAGGCCCTGTCCACGGCGGCGATCAGCAATTCACGCGCAGTGGCGGAACCCCCTGCCAGCATTGAACGATCACCAAGCCGGAGAAACCCCATCTCGTCAAATCGCATTTCCGGAAAGCCCGTCTTTTCGCGCAAACTTTTGAGCAGTCTTTCGATCTGTTTAGGATTGAGTCCATGCTCAACGCTGTTGCGCACCCCGCTTTGATATCGCAGTGAATCTTTGATTGCAGCCATCGCCGGACGGGACATTGGATAGCATATTGCTCCAATAAGCATCGCCAGAAAATAGGTCTGAACAAATGCGCGGTGCCCGGCCAAAACGATTGAGTGTTGGAATCGCCCTTCTAAGATTTGGAATTCGAAGAGTGTACTGGCGTGATTTGTCATTGTTCCCTCCTTTTGCCCCTTTGCCCTTTCTGAAAGCAACATGCCTTGTGCTTTGGAAGCCGCGCCAATAAAGGCTGCGGCGAGATCATTCCTATCGGCTACTACTGCGCGACTCGGGACAAGGTTCAGCACAAAGCGGACAATCGGCCGTGCCGGATGACAAAAAGATGCGAAAAGAGGAGGCTGAAAAAGTCCGGATTGAAGCGCAATCAGGTATTTGTTGTTCGCGACGATTGGTTTCCAGCGGTTGATGAAAGAGAACCGGGAATGAGTGAAAAGACGGGAGGGGAGTTTCAATTGTTCATCTTGCTTTAGCGGTTGTTGGATGTCAGTATGCGCGCCATACGGCGAGCTGAACGATCTGAACGATCCGAACAATCTGCCAAATCTGCCTAATCTGAAAGATCATTCAACAATGGCTGCGATCGCTTATCAGTATTTGACCAACCCCGAAGACGCGCGGGCCGCTTTGGCGGCGTTTGCCAATCAGCCCATCATCGGGCTGGACACCGAAACCTTCTGGAATTTCCAAACGAGGCAGAATCGGCTGAGTCTGCTGCAACTTGCCGCGCCCACTGGCGAGGTCATCGTGATTGATGCGCTGGCCACCGGCGTCGAAGAAGCGCGAGAACTGATTGAAAACCCCTCAGCAATGATGGCGGCGCATAGCGCCCGGTTCGATGACGGCGTGCTGCGGCAGGCCGGATTCGATGTGGCCGGATTGGTGGACACCTTGAAGCTGTCGCGCCGTACGCTGCGGTTGCGGTCGTTTAGCCTGGCTTCGGTTTCGGATCACCTGTTTGGCGTGAAGCTGGACAAGCAATATCAGCGGAGCGATTGGTACAGGCGGCCTTTGAGCCGTGAACAGTTGGATTATGCCGCGCTTGATGCACAGATCGCCTTGCAGGTTTTTCAGGCATTGGCCGATCGACTGGAAGCTGAGGGACGGTTGTCCGAAGAGCTTCGTCGCGCGCGAATCGCACCGCCGATAGAGGGGATGACGGCTCAGCCTGCCCCCAAAACCAAACGCTCCCCGATTCAACTGCGCCCGCTGACCGCCGAAGAGCGCCGCGCCTTCGATCGCTTGCGCGAATGGCGCAGGCAAGCTGCGACACGCGACAGCACTCCAATTCATTTCATATGTTCGGACAAAACCCTGGAACACCTGATCATTGCGCGCCCGGGCACACTTGAAGAGTTAAACAACATCTTCGGACTGGGCGCGAC
>JBDSAM010000613.1:0-4238 GCA_039922135.1 Blastocatellia bacterium | reverse complement strand
CGCCGTCGTTACCGGCTCAGGTTCGGGGCTGGGCGAAGGCATCGTTCGATTATTCGCCGAAGAAGGCGCTCGCGTAGTTGTCTCGAACCGCTCGCTGGAACCGGCGGAAGCCGTCGCCGCCAGTTTGGTTGAACATGGAGCTGACGCCATCGCGCGCAAAGCCGACGTTACTATCGAAGCCGACTGTCGCGCACTGATTGACGATGCTGTCGCGCACTTTGGCCGCATTGACGTGCTGGTGAACACCGTCGGATGGAGCAAGCGCGGCACCATCGAAGACACTACCGTCGAGGTGTGGGACGCAGTCTTTGCCGCCAACGTCCGCAGTTCATTCATCTGCGCGCAACAGGCCGTCAAGCATATGAAAGGTCAGGGCAGCGGTTCGATCATTAACATCGGTTCGGTCAACGCCTACATCGGCGAACCCAAACTGATGGCCTACTCGGCATCGAAAGGGGCGCTGATGACGATGACCAAAAACTTGGCCAGCTACCTGAATAAGTATCGAATTCGCGTCAATCAACTGAACGTCGGCTGGACGCTGACGCCGAACGAAAACCGCGTCAAAGTCGAGGAGGAAGGCAAAGGCGAAAACTGGTTGGCCGAAGCAGTTAAGACCCGTCCCTGGGGACGACTGCTGTCGCCGCGCGATGTGGCAATGGCGGCTTTGTACTTTGCCAGCGACGAAAGCGAACTGATCACAGGATCAATCCTTGATCTGGAGCAATACCCAGTTGGCGCGCCGCCGAACTGGTAACCCCTCTATACCGCGGGGCGACTAGCTTGCGGCTCTGTCCAACGCACTGATTAATTATGTACGCTGAAATTGCCATTCCTCTAAACGTTCATCAGACGTTTACTTACCGATTGCCCGAAAGCTTTGCGGTCACGGCCAGTGTGGGTTGCCGCGTGTTGGTCCCTTTTGGCAGGCAGCTTCTGACCGGTTACATCGTTGCCCTGCATGAAACGCTGGAACAGGCAGGGCAGCAGGAAGAAAGTTTTGAGATCAAAGACGTCGAAGAGCTGTTTGACGTTGTGCCGCTGGTGACGGCGGAGATGCTGGATCTGACTAAATGGATCGCGGATTATTACTACGCGCCATGGGGCGAGACGATCAAAACCAGTTTGCCCGCCGGCATCAACGTGGATACCGAAACCATCCTGACAGTCACCGATGCTGGCCGCGAAGCTTTGGTAGAAGCGAAACGCAAGCGCCAGGAATTGACCACACGGATGCAGGCGTTAGCCGTCCTTGTTGAAAAGGAACAACTGTCTTCCAGCAATTTGGGCAGCGAATTGGCCAAGCTTAAACAGTTCGATAAAAACAAAATCGCCGCTGTCGTTCGCGAATTGCAGAAATCCGGTTACGCCACGATCACGCGTCAGTTGCAATCAGCCACTGTCAAACCAAAGCGCCAGCAGGCCGTGCGTTTGATTGAACGCGCGCCCTTTGAAGGCGGCAAGCCCCTCAATGAACAGCAAGAGAAGGTCATCAAGCTGCTTTTTGATGCGGGCGAGCCGGTCTCGCTGACGCAACTGACCGAAGCAGCCAATATCAGCACTTCTGTTATTCGCACGCTGGAAAAACGCGGCTTCGTCGAAATCTTCACGCGCGATGTGCGCCGCGATCCGCTGGCGCATCTGCGATCGTTACAGAACCCCAACCGTCAGGGAAAGGATTTATCGCTCACGCCCAAACAACAAGCCGCACTCGATCAGATCACGGCCAAACTTGACGGAAATGAATATGCCGCGTTCCTGCTGCACGGAGTGACAGGTAGCGGCAAGACAGAAGTTTACATGCGTGCAATGCGGGCGACACTGGCGAAAGGCAAAACGGCGCTGATGCTGGTGCCTGAAATTTCGCTGACGCCGATGTTTGCGCGCCGCCTGCGTGAGCATTTCGGCGACGCAGTGGCGATCTTGCATTCTTCGTTGTCGGATGGCGAACGGTTGGACGAATGGAATCGTTTGCGGAGCGGCGAAGCGCGTGTTTGCATCGGCGCTCGTTCGGGCGTCTTCGCACCACTTGAAAATATCGGCTTGATCGTCGTGGATGAAGAGCACGAATCTTCTTACAAGCAGGACGATACGCCGCGTTATCACGGACGCGACGCTGCCATCATGCGCTCGCATCGTGCCAATGCTGTCATTATTCTGGGCAGCGCAACGCCTTCGATGGAATCGTTCCACAATGCGCATACCGGGAAATATACCTACCTAAAATTGGATGAACGCATCGGCGGACGGCCACTGGCTGAAGTCCAGATCGTGGATATGCGGCAGGTCTTTGAACGGCACGGCAAACAGATGGTCTTCTCCGACGAGATGACCAACGCCATCAAAGAGAACGCTGAGCGCGATGAACAGACGCTGGTCTTGCTTAACCGTCGCGGCTATTCAGCCTCGCTGCTTTGCCGGGCTTGCGGTCATCGCGCGGGCTGTCCAAATTGCGATGTCACGCTGACTTTCCACAAGATTGAAGCGCGATTGATCTGTCATTACTGCAACCATCAAGAGCGCGTGCCACGTGCCTGTCCTATTTGTGATGGTGCTTATATTCATTACGTTGGCGAAGGGACTGAGCAGATTGAAGCATTGTTGAAGGAGCAATTTCCGGACTTGCGTATCTCGCGGCTGGATCGCGACACCACTCGTCGGCGGGGCGCATTTGAAAAGCTGTTAGGCGAGTTTGCCAGTGGCGATATTGATTTGATGGTCGGCACGCAGATGATTGCCAAAGGCCACGATTTCCACAATGTCACCCTGGTTTGCGTAATCTCTGTGGATGCGGGGTTGTCCATGCCAGACTTCCGCGCCGCTGAACGCACTTTCCAATTGCTGACTCAGGTTGCGGGGCGCGCCGGTCGTGGCGACAAACCGGGCAGAGTCATTATCCAGAGCTACCATACGGAACATTACGCGCTGGAGTTCGCGCGCCAGCAAAACTACGAAAAATTCTACGAGTACGAGATTCACTTCCGCAATAACATGCATTACCCGCCATTTGTCGCCCTCATCAACGCCATGGTCAAACACAGTGACTTTTCCAAAGCGGCATTCCTAGCTTCCGAACTCGCCCAAAACATCAAAGCCGCTGACGCTGAACACGTATTGAAAGTTCTAGGGCCAGCTCCAGCGCCGCTGGCGCGATTGAAAGGCGAACACCGCTTGCAGGTACTCATTAAAACAAAATACCGCAGGCAAGCGCGTGAGGCGCTGGATGCGGCGATGACAAAAATGAAAGATGGCAATCTTGACTTAAAATTGATTTCGATTGACGTAGATCCAGTAAGTTTGATGTGAACTTGCTATTGAAAGATGAAAAAAGGCTTGATGGAATAATTATTCCATCAAGCCTAAACAATAAATTTCACCAGGCAAAAACAGCTTAGACCTAACACTAACAGCATTGCTAACTTACACTGTGGTAACCGCGACGACGAGAGATAGCTCCAAAGACGAAAGACAATAATGTCGCCCCAACGATTGACCAAACTACTGGGAATGAGTGACCTTCAATACGTAGCGGCAGGAATTCAGGCAAGTTGAGTGCACTGGCCAGCCACGTACCAATTAATGCACCTACAAAGCCGATTACAACTGCAAACAGAAAACCACCGCCGCCCCGTCCTGAAATTGCCTGACCAATTAACCCGCAAACTGCCGCAATAATCAATAAAATCAAAAATCCTACCAATGACATATTTATTCAATCCTCCTTGTAGACAATGTTTTCAGGCTTCTTCCTACGAGCGTATTAAGCTTCTTTTGTTATGCAACAGGAATCCTCACTTACTCTGCTTACTTAATCTTATCTCGATCAATTAGTTTTCAATTCAATCTATGACTCAATGTTATTGAGCAAGGTATATGCCGCCGAAAAGTACTGTGGCATTTATCCAAGCTAGAATGGACAACATTTGAGTTATCAGCCTAAATTCTCTATACCAATCTTCATTTCTACTTTCATCTGGCTTCCTATTATGTTTTTTGGTGGTTGGAGGCGTCTTAAAATTGTATCATCGGTGTATTATCTAAAAACGGCTATGTGATTAGGCGCAGCGTTGGTGTACCCTCAGAGTGCGTAAAAGTGTAAGGGGATAGGCTATTAATAATGGCTTGATTTATGCATAGGAGATCGCGTCACATCAGGGCCAAATAATATTTCTCTGACGTGGTGGTTCAGGAGGTATCCGAGATGAGATATCGGCGATTAGCTTGTCATAGGTAAAGCT
>JBDSAM010000612.1:0-7832 GCA_039922135.1 Blastocatellia bacterium | reverse complement strand
GTTCATCAAGAAAACGGGTTTGCAAGATGCCGGCACAGTGCGCTCGGACGATGCTCTCAAGATACATTGCTTCGGCAAGCTGACCGTGGCGTACTTAATTTTGGTTTTTAACCCCTGATTCACATATAACCTTAAAAGGAAGGAATCCACAATGAAGCATTCGGAAGCATTTGAAAAACTCTGCGAAGACGCTCTCACGCGCGTCCGCGAAATTACCGCAGCCGAAGTCAAACAGAAGCTGGATGCGGGCGAAGATTTTAACTTCATTGACGTGCGCGAAGATCACGAATTTGCGCACGACCACGCCGCCGGAGCACAGCACCTGGGGCGCGGCATCATCGAACGTGATATTGAAAAGGCAGTACCGGATAAATCAGCACAAGTTGTTTTGTATTGCGGTGGCGGTTACCGGTCAGCGCTGGCAGCGGACAATCTGCAAAAGATGGGTTACACGAACGTACTTTCGATGGCGGGCGGCATTAAAGCTTGGCGTGACGCGCAATATCCAATGGAATAAAACAAAAGGCAAAAGTGAGCAAGTGTTGCTTCCTCATTTTTGCCTTTTACCTTTTGCCTGTTGTCTTCCTAAAAGATCGTTACCTTAATTGACAGATATTTCTTTGGATTCTGCCGGAAATCGTAAATCAGCTTGGTGATCTCAACCGACAGCGTATTGACATTGTTGTAAAGCCTTTCATCTTTCAGCAGCAATCCTGCAGTTCCTTCGCCTTTCTCCAGCTTTGCGGCGATGCCTTTCAGCGTCGTGACCGTGTCACGCGCATCGGCATACAATTTTTCATCATTGATCAATTTACCCAGATTGCCTTCGCCGCTCTCAACCTTCTTCATCGTGTTATCAAGCCGGGCCGAGATTTGATCAACTTTAGCAACCAGTTGATTCGCGCGATTATAAAGCTCTTCATCCTTAAGCAGCTTGCCGAGCGTGCCTTTGCCGGTGTTGAGTTGCGTGTTGATCTGCTCTGAGATGCCACGAAGTTGCGTAATCGTATCTGAAGCCTGGTTATAGAGAGCTGGATCACTGATTAAACGGCTGATTGTGCCGTTGCCTTCGCGGATTGAGGCAAGCAGCTTTTCGGCCTGCCGCACAGTCGTATCCAAATTGACATATAGGGTTTCATCGTTCAGAAAACGCCCTGCCGTGCCTTTGCCAGTGCGTAAATCGCTGATCATGTCGTTAATATTTTTGGAGATGTCGTTGACGTTCCCCATTGCGGTCTGGGCAGTGTTCAAAATATCGCCAACGCTTTTTTGCGCCACGCTGGGAATTTTATCGCCGTTGTTTATCGGATTGCCGCTGCGCGTGCCCGGCGAAATATCAATTACGTTATCCCCCAGGACGCCCGCCGTCTTGAGCGTGGCAACCGAATCACTGCGAATGCGCTCCACGGCGGTACGGCCATCAATCTTTCCATCAATCGCCATATAGATTTCGATATTGTTCGCAGCGTTCGGGGTGCTGGGTATTTGATCACTGAATTTAATGTCACTGACGCTGCCGATCTTCTTGCCCGACAGACGCACTTCCGCGCCTTTGCGTAATCCATCCACGCTGTTCATATCAGTGCGAACGGTGGTTGTTTTGCCAAAGCCGGGGAACTTCAGATCACCACTGACGGCGAAAATCACCAAAACCAAAATCGCCAGCGCAAGCAGGATCAGAAGTCCGACTCGCAATTCAGCCAGGCGTGCAGGTTTATTCTGTGGCATAAATCCTCTCAATCAAGAAATGTCCAGCAAATGTAAGTTTGACGGGCATTGTTATCGTTTATGAAGAAACTTCTGGATGTAAGGATCATCCGACTCACGCATCTGTTCATCACTTCCGCTGAAGATAATATCGCCATCCTTAAGCATAATGAACTTAGTGTTGATTAGACACAGCGTGTCGCCTTCGTGTTCGAAGCGCAAATTGCCGAAGTCGTCACGCAGAACGTATTCGCTGGCAAGCACGTCAATGTCTTCCAGCCTGTGCGTGACGTAAATTGAAGAAACTTCTTCCAGATCTCGCAGCTTCAGCGCCAGTTCGCAGATCGTACGCGCGGTAATAGGATCAAGCCCTGCGGTCGGTTCGTCATACAGGATGATGCGTGGATTGCCGACCAAGGCGCGGGCAATGCCTACGCGGCGGCGCATGCCACCTGATAGCTCATTCGGCATTTTGTTAATCGCATCATCCAGATCAACGAAGTGAAGCATGCGGTTGACGACAGGTTCAATCTGATCTTCTGGCAATCGTTGTTCGCGCAGCCGGTAGGCCACGTTGTCGTACACCGACAGGCTGTCAAAAAGCGCGCCTTCCTGAAAAACCATCCCGATCTTGCGGCGCACCTGCATCATCTCTTCTTCTTTGTTGTCGGTAATCTCTTCGCCGTCAATAAAAATCTGGCCGGAGTCGGGTTTGAGCAAGCCCAGCACCAGACGCAACAAGGTTGATTTGCCAGTTCCCGAACCGCCCATCACGACCTTCGATTCACCGTAACGCACACCAAAGCTGACGCGATCCAGAACAACAAGGTCGCCGAAAGCTAGCGATACCTCACGAAACTCAATGGCATATGGACTAGATGGCATAATAATGAAAACCCGCGCCAGTTACCTAGGTTCAAGCAACAACGTAATGATGATCTTCGAGAGCAGGAAATCCGTGGCGATCACCATGATCGAGGCGTTAACCACAGACTGTGTGGTCGAGCGTCCCACGCCGACCGTGCCGCCAGTTGTACTCATGCCTTTGTGACAACCGATCAGCGCAATAATGAAGCCGAAAACAGTTGGCTTAATCAAACCACCAAGAATCTCGTTGTAATTGATTGCCTCCATCACGGAAGACATAAACGTTGATGCCGGCTGATGAAGCATTGTCAGTGCGATCACCAATCCGCCAAGAATGCCAACGAAGTCGCAGATGATGGTCAGCGCTGGCGCTGTGATCACCAGCGCAATGATGCGCGGCGTGACCAGTTTCTTGACCGGGTCGGTGCCCAATGCGCGCATCGCGTCAATCTGTTCGCTGACTAGCATCGAACCAAGTTCCGCCGCAATGCCCGACCCGACACGTCCGGCCAGCATCAGACACGTCAGCACTGGCCCCAGTTCGCGAATCAAACTGGCCGCGACCAACTGCCCGGTCACGCTCTGTACGCCGAACTTTTGCAGCGTACTGGCCGAATTGAGCGCCAGCACCATGCCTGTAAAGGTCCCAGTCAATAGAATGATGGCCAAGCTGCCGAAGCCCAGAACATCCATTTGCTGGAGGAGCTCGCGCCCGTAACGCGGAGCTTTGAAAAGGCCACGCATCACGCGACCAGTGAGCAAGGTAAGTTCTTGAAGTTGAGTAACGCCGCGGGTGATTGGATTCATCGAAAAGTGCCAGCCGGTTTCAGGTCCCCTTGCGCCACGTCCTTTCGACGCAGAAATAGGTGTCGGATTCGCTTATCTTCAACTCAATAATGATGGTTCCGAAATGCTTGTTGAAAGGACGACTTATGATGCGGTTTTTGATTTCTCCGGTCAAGCCGTGCCTGAAAAACGAATACAGAATGAACTCAACCGGGTTCGTAGAGTGTTGACTCACGTCATCTTCGCACGGATATCAGAATTGGTTGCATGTTACTAGCGCCTCCTAAAAGCCTTCCGTTTTAGAAATATGGGTTCACCAACGCTAATTCACAGCTACGGTTTTTTGCACTGCCTGCTGTAATTCACAGATACGGACTGTTTATATACAGTACGCATTCTTCTTCATCCTAGGTGGCGCGAATAACTTACAATCAGGTTATAAAGTTTTTCTTTCAACATAGTGAGGGATTGTTTTTGATTTATCAACTGTTGTTGGTACGAACATTGCTAAATTACAGAACGATAATAGAAGCAACCGACTCTCTACCTTTCGAGGTGAGATTAACCCAAAGGAGGAAAACTTATGTTGTGGACAATTTTGGCAGTTCTTGTTGTGTTATGGTTATTGGGCTTTATTGGTGGTGTGGGCGGCAGCTTAATTCATGCGCTTTTGGTGATTGCTGCTATAGTTTTGCTGATCCAGCTTTTCACCGGCCGACGCGCGGTAGTGTGAGTCTGGCTAAAACAAAAATCCTCGTTACTCTTGGGATGTATCTTTGGAGTAACGAGGATTTTTATTTAACGATTATTTCCTTTAGCTTCTGAAGCTCCGTAATAAATCCCATTAAACAGTAGTTTGAAAGTCCCATGAGGCTGTGCCCGAAACAGGATTTCAGGGCCAAACAGAAATAGCTTTCCCTTTCCGAAGCTAGCATCAACAACGGCCACCCCATCTTGCAAGTATTTCTGTCCCCATGCCCAGCCGCTACGCAAAGGTTGCGCACTATCAAACCACGCCACAGGTTTCAGCCCTTTCAATGATGCTTCCGGCTTCAGTCGAAAAACCGGACTATTATCAAAAAAGACATCCACTTTCTCTGGCAGGCCATACGCCAGTGGATTTGTGTTATCCACACTAACCTGCAGCAGCGAGCCAGGGATGTAGTACTTGTCACGGTTCAAGGGACGTTCGTCGCCGCTGACGGTCTTTTCTGTTAGCGCATTTGCCATCGGTAAATTCAAATGGTAGCCAAGACTGGTCGAAGTGCCAATTGTCAGCACCGTGCCGCCTGCTTCGATGAAGGCTTTTAGTTGCGGGACGGTCTTCGCCAGGCTGATGTTGCCAAGCCAACCGCGAAACTCGGCAGGTAAATCCTCCGCCCTCGGTGCCCGTCCAAAGCCAGGTTCATCAGCACCTCCGGGGCCGCCCGGCCCGCCGCCGCGAGCTTCGCGCGCTGGGATCGCGCCAGTGACGAAAATGATGACGTCAAACTTGTCAGCCAGATTGCCAGCATCCAACGTCTGCGGATAAACAACCGTGAAAGGAAATTCGAACTGTTCCAGAATCCAGCGCGTCCAGCCCGACGGCATCGAACCGCCGTAACGATCCCACAAAGCGATGCGCGGCTGTTTCAACTTGAACATTTCGACAGACGGCTTGTACGTCATCAAGCCGAAGCCCAATCCAAGATCAGTCGCATTTTTTTGCACCCGCGCAGCCGTTGTTGGTTTCGCGGTAATAAAGAAAGTACCCGGCGGAAGCGTTTGGTCAGCAGCTTTTAGCGGCTGCGTACTTCGATAGACATCTTCGCCATCTTTTAGTAACCGATTGACTGCGATGAATGAATCGTTCGTTTGGGGGCCAAGCACGTAGGTCATCGTATTGGACACCGGAGAAACCTTCATCGGAATAGGTTTGGCAAAGCCGTTGATTTTCTCGAAGGGGCCATCGAAGCCGTCGAGGATGCGGTCGAACTTCACGCCCATCTGCATGGCCAGCGTCCAGCCTGCGTTGTCGTAAGGCGGAATCGGAGGGCCGCCCGAATATTGGAAATCATTCGGGTGATCTTGCGGTTCGAACATATCCAGCACGTGCGGGCGGAAGGCCTGCGCAGCTTTGACGACATACGAACCTGCCGGATAAGGCTTGCCGTTGACCATGAAATCCGCTGTTGCGCGATGAATCGTGATGCCGTTCTTAATCAGCGCGTTGACGAATTTGGTAGCGGTCAGAAAGTCGGGTTGGTTGCTGGAGATGACGTAACCACGCGGGTCGCGCAGTTCCGGTTTGCGCAGCATCTCGTAATACTTCAGCGGCACGCCGCGTGAAAACCCACCGGGCCGAGGAGTGTCGGCCTGTTCCGGTTGTCCATCGCCGCCGCCAGCACCACCTGTGAGCCGGCCTTCGCCGCCCGGCCTGCGATCCTTGTCAATCGCGGCTTGGACTTCGGCCAGCCGTTTCGGATAGACAGTCCAACTGTCGCGGTTGCCGCGCTCAATCGAATTGCGTCCCATCTGGTAAATGTTGAAAAGGAAGTCTTCGCGATTCTTCGCCGCCACGTCCAGCACTGCGCGGTTGGCCGTGATCGAGTATTCGATCGATTGGCGGAAGTGCCATTTCTGCGGTTGTACAGGATAGACCAGATTGCCTTGCGACAACTGCCGATTAACGACGAAAGGGATTTCCATCGGCGTCGGGCTGCCGATGGTTTCCGTCAACAGGCCGATCATGTTGTGGAAGTAGACCGTCGTGCGAAGCCCGCCGTTCCACCACGTTGAATAGCCCGTGCCGGTGCGGGCCGTTGCGCCCGGTTTGTTTTCGGCCACGAACCGCTGATGCATTGCCGCGCCCACCAGATCAACGCCCGTCACCACCATTGGGTCGAACAGGTAATTGAAAGGATCGCGAAATGGCGGCGCAAAGAGCACCGTGCCAGGCGGCCCCGTCTGGTGATGGTTGTAAATGATCTGCGGAAACCATTCGTGGTAAAAGATGCGGTTGATGGCTTCGGTTTCCGGCTGCGTGACCATATAAAAATCGCGGTTGTCATCGTGCCCGATGTACTTTTGATAAAGGCGCGGGATGCTTTGATAGCTGCGTTTGGCCGGATCCTGTTCGCGCATATACCAGTTTGAAACCAACTCCATTCCGTCTGGATTAACCAGACAGCAAAGGATAATAACGTCCTTCAGAAACCGCTGCGTCTCTTCGTCAGTGCGGCTGTTCAATTGCCAGATGGTTTCGATCAGTTGGTGCGCGCCCAGCACTTCGGTTGCGTGCAACCCGCCATCAATCCAGACCACGGCCTTCCCTTCTTTGGCCAGCGCGCGTGCCTGCTCATCGGTCAATCCTTCGGCGTGCGCCAGCCGCGCGGCGATCTCTTTATACCGGTCGAGCTTCTTGAAATTTTCCGGCGCAGTAATGACCGCCGTATACATCGTGCGGCCTTCGGCGGATTTGCCCATCTCCACCAGCTTCATCCGGTCGGACTCCGCATCCAACTTTTTGATATAGGCCTCGTACTGCGTGTAGTTCGCCAGGCTGTAATCGTCACCAATGTTGAATCCGAAATGATTCTTGGGACCGGTCAGTTTGCTTTGGGCGGCAGCGGTTGTAACGGCCAACGCGCAAAACAGCAGCGCCGTCAGCCAGCGGCTAAACGTAATCTTTCGCATAAGCGTTCCTCTTGCCTCTTATTTGTTGAGTTGTTGGTGCGGAATTCGGCGCGACTATAAAGCCAGCCGGAAGAATCTGACAAGGCTGAAAGACGCTGATAGATGGCTGATGGTTACGGTGAGATTCGGGGGGAGTGAGCGAGTAAGAGAGTGAGGGCGGAGTGAGATGAAATCCTTTGTCTCTCACTCACTCCCTCGCGCCCTCTCCTCTACTCATCCCTCTGCTACTTGATCGTCACCGTCACCGCATTCGCCGCGCGGTTATCCACGGTCAGGCGGACTGTGACTTCGCCCCGGCCTTTCAGACTGCGCGACAATTCAGCATTGATCTGATCAAGCCCGGCAAAATCATTTTGCGGCCCGGCATAAGACACGGGTGCGTCCGTGCCACCAGCTTGAACGCCGACGGCGGTCAGGCCTGAGCGCCCGCGAATGCCCGACCCGTACAGCAAAAGAAAGATGCGATCCGTGTCCGCGCCAAAATCTATCGGCACAGGCACGAATGCATTCTGCGCCGTGTCGAAGCGCGAGAGCGGTTCGAAGATTTGCGTGCCATCGGCTTTGACGCGCAGCACAACTGCCGCCGCCAACCCTGCTCCGCTGGAATTGGCGGCAAACAGGCTGGGCGCGACAGCGTTGATGGCGACTGCGCCCTCGGCCACCGAAAGACCATCCACAAAGATGCGGACGCTGGCATTGCCAGAGGCCGTTCCTGACGGCATCAAGAAGTTAATCTGTCCCGGAGATACGAAAAACAGCCCTGCTGCTCGCGTCACGCCGGTCGAATCAACGACGTT
>JBDSAM010000611.1:0-3638 GCA_039922135.1 Blastocatellia bacterium | reverse complement strand
AAACTCTTTGACGCAGATTTGAAAGCCGCGCAGTGAATTTGGACGAACCCTCTTTTGCCTTTGCTGATTAGGCCCATGCTGTTATGCCCTTGCTGATTATAAATGCTGACTATGAACCGAAACCGAGTGCAGGAAATTCTTCATCAGTTTTCAAGTTGCCGGTTAGTTGTGCTCGGCGATTTGATGCTTGATGAATTTATCTGGGGAGAAGTTCGCCGGATTTCACCGGAAGCTCCAGTGCCTGTCGTCGAGGTTAAACGCGAATCGTGGCATCTGGGCGGAGCAGGAAACGTCGTTTCAAACCTTCTTGCATTGGGCGCAAGCGCAATGTCAATTGGCATTATCGGAGACGATGATGCTGGACAATTATTGCGCCGGAAATTTGCTGAATATGGTGCGGAAACAGATGGTTTGATCGTGGATGCTTCACGCCCGACTACGCGCAAGACGCGTATTGTTGCGCACGGTCAGCAAATGCTTCGTGCTGACCGCGAAAGTCGCTCGCCAATTAGTGCTGAAATCGAAGAGCATGTCTTTGCAGCGGTTCAATCCGCTATCCCTGATTCAGATGCCCTGATCATTTCTGATTACGACAAAGGCTTGCTGACACCGCGACTGTTAGAAATGGTCATTGCCTCCGCACGCGAATACGGCAAAATCGTATGCCTTGATCCGAAGATAAAAAACTTTCTCAGCTATCGCCATGTTGATGTGATTACGCCGAATCAACCGGAAGCTGAGCGAGCCAGCGGAGTTGAGATCGTGGATGATGTTTCTTTACTATCTGCCGCACAGCGCATTCGCGAGATGCTTGACTGCGTCAATATTCTAATTACACGTGGCGAACAAGGAATGAGCTTGTTCGATGCGCAAAATAAGCTGAGCAATATTCCGACGGTTGCCCGTGAGGTTTACGACGTGACTGGGGCAGGTGACACCGTGATTGCTACACTAGCTTTGGCAATGGCCACAGGGGCGACTGTCTACGAAGCCGCAATTATCGCCAATCACGCTGCCGGTATTGTGGTCGGAAAGGTTGGGACGGCAACGGTCTCATTCAACGAATTAGAGTTGGAATTGTTGGATTTACCGTGACCTTGACGCGAAGCCGAAACGTTTCTTTTGTTCTGATCTGGCCAAAAGATTCCAAAATCGGAATCTTTGATGAACCAAGCTGGTACAAGTGGAGTTTCTCAGAGTTGTCTCTTTTTCGGTCAGCCATACCTTTTTACACCGTTTATTCCCACAGCAGGAAAAAATTTCCCTACCTAACACGTCCTTAACTTTGAAGTTAAGCTTTTATCCGAAATCGTATACTCAAGTTCAAATTTTCGGATGTTATACTCCACTCGTTCTTTTCAGTGCTTCAACTAACGCCGTGAAGTTCTTTCACGTTTGCGGTTGCAGTCTCGAACCGCAAGAAGCTCAAGCTTAAATGAATAAAAAGACATAAGAAAACGTGATGGGTGCCCCTGCTCGGTCAGAACTGTGTGTGCTACCCGAAGTAAAAGCAGGCAAGATGGTTTTGATTGGGGCCTTTTGTGTTTGATCCGCACTTAAGGGGAAGCGTTAGTACGAAGTTGGTGTAAACCTATAACAAGGAGACGATGGATCATATGAGTAACCAATTTAAACAAATCGTGGGAATCGTTGGATTATCAATCCTGCTTCAATTCAGCGCTGCTGCTCAGGGCGCAACATCATCCGCATCGCCATCAGACTCGCTTCAGGAGAAAGCAATAAAATCAGACTCTTCATCCGAATCGTCATCATTAACCAATCCCGACTCCAGTAAAGTGGCTCTGATGTTCGACACCAAAGCTATGGGCGAGGCGAAAGCTGAAATAAGCAGTAATCCTGACATTGCCATCCCGAAAGTCAGTCTCCAAAATCCTTCATTGAATCTCAGAGTCACAGCGCGCGCATCGAAGACCAATATACGCGCCTTTGCCGAGCCCAATATGGAGAGCCTGGGCGAACCCCACGCCTTTCAGGCGACTGCGTATGCTTTGAAAGGTCGCACTCGTATGGGAACACAAGTGCGTCGTGGCGTGATCGCCGCTGATCCGCGGGTGTTGCCGTTGGGGTCAGTCGTGCAACTGCGCGCCGGAAAATACTCCGGTGTTTATACAGTTCACGACACCGGTGGAAAGATCAGAGGCAACATTATTGATGTCTGGGTACCGGACAATCGCGAAGCGCGACAGTTCGGACGCCAGAGGATCAAGCTTCACGTCTTGCGAATGGGGCCGCAGCGCCGTACCCCAAAATAGACCACAAGCTCAACAAGACTCTTTTCACCTCGCCGCTCGAACATAAATTCGGGCGGCGATTTTCTTTTGCGCGAACCCTGATTATCATCAAGCGATGAATTCAAAAAGTCATAAGTGCGAGGCAATTCCGCTCGTCGAAGTAACGCGCGGTTCGATGGTTGAATCGGTTCACCGTGGAGTGATCGCGGCTCTTGATGCGGACGGAGAAACGATCGCCAGTCTTGGCGACATCAATACGCGAACCTGGTACCGGTCTGCGGCCAAACCTTTTCAGACGATCACCTTGATTGCCAGCGGCGCGGCAGATCATTTCGACTTCACATCACGAGAGCTTGCCATCATCAATGCGTCGCACAGCGGAGAGAGCATTCACCTCGAAGCGGTACATTCAGTTCTACAAAAGATCGGGTTGAGCGAAGCGGACTTGTTGTGCGGCGCGCATCTGCCTTTTGATGAAGCGTCGGCAAAGCAGCTTCGTGCGGAAGGCCGTCCACCGCGAGTGTTGCATAACAACTGTTCAGGCAAGCATTCGGGAATGCTTGCCTTTGCCAAATTCATAGGGGAGCCCACAGGAAATTATATTGACCCACAACATCCAATTCAGCGACGGATTCGCGACGTGCTGGCCCGGTTTGCAGGAGTAGTGGAAGATGAAGTTGCGAGTGCCATTGACGGATGCAGCGCACCGGTCTTTGGCTTGAGCCTTTTGGCAATGGCGCGCAGTTACGCTCGGCTGGTTGGCGTACGAAACATTCATATGGAACTTGAACCTGAATTGGTGGCAGCCGCAGAGCGGGTCGTGGATTCGATGATTACGTTTCCAGAAATGGTGGGTGGTTCACGGGGCAGGCTGGATACGGATTTGATGCGAACGACGAAAGGGGTAATTGTCTCGAAGGTTGGTGCGGAAGGAGTTCAACTGCTTGGTGTGCGACCTTGCCGGCTTCATCCCAAAGGGCTTGGCATCGCGATCAAGATTGAAGATGGCGACACGCGCCGCGCGCGGGACCCTGTCGTCATTGAAACGTTGCGGCAGCTTGGCCTGCTTGACGGCAATCAACTCGAACAGCTTTCCAGATATTCGCAATCGGTTTTACGCAATTACCGCAAACTCGAAGTTGGCGAAGTCCGGACTTGCTTCAAACTGTAAAGGGGCTATGACACCTGAAATCAGACAACTATTCCCCATTACTAAAAACTACATTTATTTGAACCACGCTGCCGTTGCGCCGCTCTCCTGGCCGGTTTTTGAGCGGATGCAGGGATATACCCTTGACCTGCTGGGCCATGGTTTGGTGCACTTTCGCGAATGGGGCGAGGCGGTCTATCAAGTTCGTGTGCTAGCCGCGCAATTCATCAATGCCA
>JBDSAM010000610.1:0-2992 GCA_039922135.1 Blastocatellia bacterium | reverse complement strand
CCTGTCGCAGCTCGGCGTCGAGCTTCAGTTCGACCGCGAATTGCAATCAGGCGCAGACTCGCCGCTTGGACAGAGCTATCAGCTTGACGACATCACCATCGGCAATCGCTTTTCGATTTTGCCGATGGAAGGCTGGGACGGAACTGAAGATGGTCGTCCGACAGATTTGACCATCCGCCGCTGGAAGCATTTCGGGATGAGCGGCGCAAAATTGATCTGGGGCGGCGAAGCCGTTGCCGTACGTCACGACGGACGCGCCAATCCAAATCAATTGATCTCGAACGATGGAACAACGGCCGAACTAGAAACCCTGCGCCAAGTTTTGGTGAATGCGCATCGTGAAAAATGCGGGACTACGGATGACTTGCTCATTGGATTGCAGCTTACGCATTCGGGCCGGTTTGCGCGTCCGAACGATAAGAAGAAGCTGGAGCCGCGCATCCTGTATCGTCATCCGCTGCTGGATAAAAAGTTCGGCATTACAACGAATGACGCGATCTTTACCGATGCGGAAATTGACGACCTGATCGGCGATTTCGCCCGCGCTGCTGTGCGCGCTCAAAGAGCCGGATTCACCTTCGTTGATTTGAAGCACTGCCACGGCTATCTGGGCCACGAATTTTTGAGTGCGACGTCGCGCCCCGGCCGCTACGGCGGCAGCTTTGAAAACCGCACGCGATTTTTGCGCGAACTGGTCGCTGCGGTGCGGCGCGATGCGCCAAGTTTGAAGATCGGCGTACGGTTGAGCGCCTTCGACGTTCTGCCGTTCAAAATGCCAGAAGGCGCTGACAAGCGAGGCGTGCCTGAAAGTTTTGAAGGCCGTTATGAACATGCCTTCGGCGGCGATGCCGATAATCCCTTGATGATCAACTTGAACGAGACTTTTCAATTCTTCGCATTGCTGGAAGAATTGGGGATCAAGCTGGTCTGCGTTTCAGCGGGCAGCCCCTATTACAACCCGCACATTCAACGCCCGGCGCTCTTTCCACCATCGGATGGTTACCTGCCGCCGGAAGACCCGCTGGTCGGCGTCGCACGGCAGATCAAGGCCACGGCTGAATTGAAAGCGCGCTTCCCTGGAATGTGCGTCGTCGGTTCGGGCTACACCTACTTGCAGGAATGGCTGCCGAACGTCGGCCAGCATTACGTCCGCACCGGACAGGTTGATTTCGTCGGCCTTGGGCGATTGGTCTTATCGTATAACGATCTGCCGTTCGATGTGGTCAATGGAAGTAAACTGCAAACCAAGCGCATCTGCCGCACGTTCAGCGACTGTACCACTGGGCCGCGCAACGGGCTGGTGTCGGGCTGTTACCCGCTCGACCCGTTTTACAAAGGCCATCCGCAGGCGGAGTTGTTGAAAACTGTCAAACAGCAACTCAGGTAGACGGCGTGCCGTTCTTCAAACCTTGCGGGGGCGGCAAATTCCGGGTGGCTGGGATTCCAGTGCTGCTAGCGATTGTCGAGTATTCATTGTGACAGTTGGCTTGGCCGTGATATGACAGTCCGCAGCGCGGGTTGATGCGGCAGTTGGCCATCATTGGTTTCTGATCAAGCTCCAATTGATACGGGTCTGCTAAGGCAGATGCTGTTTCTCGCTTACCAAAAGATTTGGCGGTCAACCGCACACCGCCGCACTGATTTAAGAATGCGCGCAAAACTGTCAGCGCGACATTCGATTGAGCTTTGCCTTCCGCTTTGCTGGGTGACTTTCATGGTTTTGTTGCGGGCACCGCTTCCGGCGCTTGCATCGGCAAGATCAAACCCTTTCCTATATCACTTAATTTCGGAGGATAGCTCTATGCGTAGCATAGTTACATCAAGTTTCGCGCTGCTGCTGTGTTTGGGCCTCGGCAATTCTGTGCTTGCCCAAACCATCACCGGGCGCATCTCTGGCACTGTCACTGATTCCGCAGGCGCGTCGGTTCCCGGCGTAACAATCATCATCGTCAACGAAGCGACGCAACAGACCCGCAACGCCATGACCGATTCGAATGGCTTTTACGTTGCGACCAACCTGCCTGTCGGCAACTACACAGTTTCGGTCGAACATCAGGGGTTCAAAAAGTCCAAGAAGACTGGTTACAACCTGGTCGCCGACGGACGATTGAGCGTTGATTTTGCGCTCGAAGCAGGCGCTGTTACCGAAACCGTTGAAATCGTGGCTTCTGCGGGCGAAACGGTCAACTCGGTTTCGGGCGAAGTGTCGCGCACGATTGACCAGTCGCAGGTGCAGGAACTGGCGCTCAATGGCAGAAACTATTTGCAGTTGACGACGCTTATTCCGGGCGCGCCGCTGCTGGAAGATAACGCGCTCAGCCTGACCACGTCCTTGAGCGTGTCGCAACCGATCAACGGAAATCGCGGCAACGCCAACAACCTGACCGTGGACGGCGGCTTCAACCTGGATTCAGGCTCGAACGGATCGCAGATCAACAACGTCGGCATTGATTTCATCCGCGAAGTCAGCATCAAAACCTCGAACTTCTCCGCCGAATACGGGCGCAATTCAGGCGCTTCGATCAACGTCGTGACGCGCAGCGGCGAAAACAGCTACCACGGCACCGCGTTTGAAAACATTCGCAACGATAAATTCGACGCGAACAACACCTTCAACGTCTCGCGCAATGTGGAGCGCCCCAGTTTGCGATTCAACAACTTCGGCGGCAGCTTCGGCGGCCCGATTATCAAAGACAAGCTTTTCTTTTTCGGCGGCGTCGAATGGAAAATCATCCGGCAGTTCACCGCTTCACAGACACGCACACTGCCGACGCGCGCGGAACGCAACGGCGATTTCAGCGCGCGCAGCAACGTCTTTTTGAAAGACCCTCGCAAGACCGGCACATGCAGCGCGACGGTGCAGACGGCCTGCTTCGACAATCCGAAAGTTATTCCGGCCAATCTGATCACGCCGGATGGCAAGGCCATCGCCAACGTTTTCAACGTGATGGAACGACGAGCCGCCTCTTACGTGGACACGCCGACGGGGAAC
>JBDSAM010000609.1:0-2967 GCA_039922135.1 Blastocatellia bacterium | reverse complement strand
AGCGCGTCCACTTTTCCATCTTTTCCTTCCACTTCGCGGTCATAGCTGAATTTGAAGGCAGAAACATCCGGCGGAGCCAGCAACACCGCGATCATAAATCGCGCGGCGTCGGCGCGGGCTTGGCGTTGCATCTCCGGCGAATCAGCACCCATCATCCTGCCACCACCGGGAGCGCCCGGATCACCACCGCGACTGCCTCCACGACCACCACCACCACCGCCACCACGACCGCCGCCGCTAGCAGCGCCTCCACCAAAGCCGCCGCCGTCACCGCTACCGCCACCAAAACCACCGCCGCCACCCATTTCGCTCTTGGTTTCTGTCCAAGCCAGATCGCCGTTGACAGTTTCAGTCCGAATGATCTGCATCGGCCCCATGCTTGCTGTCGTTGTGCGCAGGAATTTGTCCGGGGCCAGAAGTTCGATTTTGAAATCGCCTTGCGCGGGGCGTCCCATGAAAGTTGCTTTGAAATTGCCGTTCGCGGCCAGGCTTTGAATTGCTTTTAGGTTGGCTTCGCCTCCCAACGCCTCACGCGCCTGTTTCAAAATTTCCTGTGCGCGGGCTTGAGCGGCAGCGGAATTGGCGGGTTGTTGCGCCAGCAGACTCGTTTGCCAAAGTGGTAAAACAACCAGTGCAATGAAAACCAAGTAAATAAACCGTGTGGCGCGGTACCGCTTTACGTCAGCAGGGAGAAGGGAGGGAGTGGCCATATGGTTTCCTTATCTATTTTGAGTCTTTCGCGGAATCTTTTGCCGGTTCTTTCATCATTTCGGCGTCGCGCCTGGCATTCATCTCATCGAATTTTTTCTGCTGCTCCTGCGTCAAGACCGCGCGGACTCGGGCGCGTGATTTCTCGCGTGATTCTTTTACGCCCGGGCATTCATCAAACCGGCGTGGCGAAAACTCCTTGCGCATGTCCTCGAAGATCGTCCGAATGGCGGTCGTCTGTTCGTCGGTCAGGTTCAAATCGGTTTTCATCTGTTCGATCATCTTTCCCCGGCCACCACGTTCGCCTCTGCCTGGGGATGCGCTTTGCCCTTTGAACAGCAGCAGCCGGTCAACCGACGCGCCTGCCACGCCACCCAGCAAAAAAACGACCAGGATCAATAACCAAACTTGTGTTTTGACTTTGCTCAGCGATGCCATATTACTCCTTGCGTTGAGCTTGCCCGCTGCCGTGCCAGCCGGCCAGCGACGCTTCTACGTCGTCTTGCGAATCCTGCAAAAATGCTGGCAATCCGGCAACCAGCGTGGCTTGTTGATCGGCGGCTGTGCCACTGTTAACAGGGAACTCCCCTTTGGCCGAATGCAGGTAGAGCGAAGAAATCAGCGCGGCCATGGCCAGCAAGGCAAAGACCGGAATTGCCTGCCGCACCTGCACGAACAATGCAAGCCAGGGATTGTTCTCTTCGGTCAGGCGGCGCTGCTCTGCTTCGATCCGGACGCAAATGCGACGAAACAGAAATGGTGATGATGCTGCCGTATTGACTTCGGTTTCGCTGGCTTCAAATGCGTGCATCAATTCAGCGCCGAAACGATCCAGTTTTTCATCCTCAATGCGGATTCTGTTTTTACTCCACATAATCTCTCCCTTAATTCCGGCAATTCCCGGCTTACAAAAACTTTCGCAGCACACGCCGCAGACCTTGCTGGGCGCGATGTGAACGCATCTTTACCTTCGCTGATGTCCAACCCGTTACTTCGGCAATCTCGGCGATGGAAAGTTCCTCCTGTTTGAGCAGGATCAATACCAGACGGTCTTCCGGTTTCAACCGGGATAATAGTTTGCTTGCCAGATCGCGCGAGATGGCCGAGCCTTCGACGTTGCCGCTCGCGCTCATATCGCGCAACCGGTCGTTCAAATAATCGGCTTCTTCTTCTGTCAAATCGCCCATTCGGCTTTCGTTGCGCTTCTTGATACGCCGCAGTTCGTCGTAACAGGTGTGAACCGTAATCCGCGCCAACCACGAGGCGAACGATTTTTCATGTCCACCCTGATACCCGTCCAACGCGAAGTAGGCTTTGACGAAAGCTTCCTGAATAATCTCTTCCACCTGTTCGCGCCGAGGGAAGAAACGATACCCCAGCCGCGACACCAAGCCGCGGTGCCGTTCGAACAATCGGGTAAACGCCATCTCATCGCCAGCGCGTATGGCGGCGACCAATTCGTTATCTGTCAGGTCTGGTAACTGTGGCGGTTGTTGAGCCTGATTGGGCGACAGGGCGCTTGTTCCAGGCTCGGCGTATTCAGCCATTCTTTTCATTCAGTTGATCTTCTCAGTTGATCTTCCGAAGGAGGTGAGCGTAAAAGAGCCAATCTTTAGTTTGCGCCCTCTTCATTTCCCACTTTGCTAAGGCGGAAAAACCCGCGTGGCGGTTACCGAATTTTTCAGGATACCGTGCAGGGTCACTGGAATTGACGAATTCGCAAGCGGTCAGTATCGTTCTTAGAGCGCCATTCTTATACTTCCGACAACTGTCAGGCGCAAACGAATGCGTGGAAACTTTTATGAGGTGAAAAGATGCTTCCCCTTGGAGTCTGCCCTGTGACGCGGATTGAGCAGGAAAAGAATCCTGCCACGCAAGTCACGCAATTAGTGTCGTTGCTCGAATATCTGTTGAGCTTTGTCAGCCCAGGCCTTGTAGGTAAGGATAATAGGCCAGCAACCGTAGGCGAATATGTGGATGCTAACCGCGGTTTCTTTTCCAATCCAGCAAACGTCTTTTTTGGCATCGGCGTACGAAATAACCTGATTCATGCCAAAGCCACTGACGCGACAGAAGAAGAAATCCAGCGTGCCGCCGGTTATTTGTTTCAAGCGATCCTCGAAGTTCGGGATCGTGCCCGCATTCCGGCAGAGGTCGGGCAAGAGGTTTTTGCGATCAGTCCTGATGCGCCAACCAGGCCGGTAACAACCTCGCCGTTGCATGCCGCACCACCCTCGCCGACATTCGCGCCGATTAGTC
>JBDSAM010000608.1:0-3419 GCA_039922135.1 Blastocatellia bacterium | reverse complement strand
AATTGCGCGGGATGCGGAATTCAGACAATCCGGCGCGCGCTTCCTGCGACAGGTGATAAGCGATTTTCAGGTAGATGTGATAGGGCTTGACGGGTTCGGCGCGCGCCCAACTAGTGTCAATGATCTCGGCCAATTCATCGGAAATATCCAAACACCATTTGTCCTGCCAGCGGTCGTCGAACCATTGCTGCAACTTCTGGCAGGCGTTGTGTTCCAGCACGTCTACGTTCAACTCGCCTTGTTTGGAAAGTCCGGCAAAGGTCAGGTTGCTACTGCCGACAAAACCGGTACTCGGATTATTGAGGTCGTTGCGGTGCAACAGGTAAAGCTTGGCGTGCAACGGGTGTCGCAGGAAGAGTTTGACCGCGATCTTGCGTGTTTTGATCTGGACGCTTAATCGCCGCAACGCCGCTTCGTCCTGATTGGTCGGCGCGCCATATGTCAATTGTTCACGGAACCCTTCAGCGATCCGGCGACGCAGGCGGATTGCCACGGCATTATCAATGGCTCCCGCGCTGCCGTCCGCATTGGTTAAACTGAAAACCTGGCGCAACTCCTCCTGCGGAGCGGGTTGCATGCCCACCAGCAGACGGCAGCGCTGTTCGCCGCTCGGCCATTCCTCAATGAACTCGTCCAACTGCTTCCAACCGCGCAGATTGAAATAGCCCACACAAAAATCAGCGCGATTGGAAAGCCGTAAAGTTTCTCGTAGCGCAGGCAGTAAAGAGGTTTCGATGTTGTCGAAGATTCTGGGCATCGGACCGAACTCCAAAGTTGAAGGAAATCACGGCGGCAGGAGTTGTAATGGGGCCGTAAACTGACGGCTTGGTGACGCGACAAGCCGATTACCACTTCATCAGATTTGAAATCGTCGTCACTGCCGCCGGATCGTCAGGAAAGATCACTGGTAGCGCAGAAGTTCGCATGGTCTTATCGCCCAAGCGGCGGCATATCACTTTGACCGGACAGCCGCAGGCGCTGTACACAAAAGTCACTTCGCGGTCGGTGCCGTCCGGCCACACGTCGCGCACGTGCTGCTGTGAATTTTGCAGAAAAACGTCGAGTACTGAGCTCCCACCGCGCGTGCCATCCAGCACGTAGTTGTCGCTATTGCCCAAGCCCTTGTTCAAAAAGATGTCCAGTTTTTTCTGCCCGGCAGGTGCGTCGCCCGGATTGCCGATGCGCGCGCGCCACAACAGTTCGCCTGTGCGTTTGAACTTCAGCGTGGCCATCCCAGGCTTTTCGCTGCTGACGTGCATGGACATGCGCAACTTACCGTCGGGCTGAGGTTCGCCGTAAGCATCCAGAATGGCGAAGGTGCGCCCCGCGCCATCATCCGGCTGATAACCGCGCTCGATTTGCTGAATGGCTTCGGGGATGGTGGCAAGCGTCCCGCCGAAATCCAGATCAACTGTAACCATGACGGCCTGTGCGACGGTCATTTTGATCGGTTCGCCGGTGACACCCATATTCGCGGTATTCGTTCCAGGCTGCGCATTCGTGACGTTGGTGACATTGGCAGTACCCGATGATGACTTGTTGCCGCCTTTGCCGAAAATCTTGTCGCCGTTATAAAAGATGCTAGCTGCCGCTCCGAGCATTACAACAATGGCGGCAGGCGCGGCGTACCGTTTCCAACTCGCCCAACCTGATTGCTCCACGGGCTGATTGTTCACAGTTGATTGCGTCTTGAGGGATTTTTTCTTTGCCATACGCGCTAGCTCACTCTTTGCAAAACCCGGTTTCTGGTTCGTCTTCAATGCCGCCCAATAATCCTTCCATATGCTGGCGAGCCTTCCAAGCGCCAGTGCGATTGGCGGCTTCGATCCCTTGAGTCCAGACGCGGCGTGCTTCCTGGTGCGCGCCTGTGTTGATCAACGCTGAACCCAGCATTTGATAGGCGGCCGTGTAATCAGGATTGATGCGGATCACGTGGTGAAGCGCTTCAATTGCTTCCGGCCATTGTTCCAGTTTCGTATATTCGCTGGCCAGTCCGTACCAGATCATGACCGCATTGGGATCACTGGCGGGCAGGTCTTTGACCATGGTTTTGAAAGTGTCAATTCTTGACTGCGACATTTCTCTCCTCTTTCTTCAGCCAACAGCTTTTCAGAATCCGGTAAGCTGTATTAAGGTACGCCCGCTGCGGTTCGGCCAAGTAGTCAAGCTGCCGACGCTGCACTTCCAAACTCACAAAGGATCAATAATTGATGAAACGCTATTTGCCGTTCGTAATCATCGGAGCCGTGCTAGTGCTTGCACTGGGGGCGGGAGCTTTGATGTTCCGCTCTTCGCAACCGCAACTCCAGGGTCAATCCTCAACTCCTGCGCCAGCGCTCCCGTCTGGCAACCTGCCAGCGACGCCGCTTGTTCCAGGGACAAAGGGGATCGTGACCATTGAAGAGTTTGGCGATTATCAATGCCCGCCCTGCGGCATTGTGCATCCGATGGTGAAAAAAGTGAAAAGCGAGTTTGGCTCCAGCGTCCGCCTCATCTTCTATCACTTGCCGCTGATCCAAGTGCATAAGAACGCGCTGGACGCCGCGCACGCTGCCGTGGCCGCCAAGCTGCAAGGTCGCTTCTGGGAGATGCACGACGCGCTTTACGAAAGCCAGAAGGAATGGGCGGAAGCGCCCGACCTGCGTCCTTACGCCGTTGGGTTCGCCAGCCGATTGGGATTGGACGTGGCGCGCTTCACACACGATATGGACAGCCCGCAGGTGGAAGCAGAAGTGCAGGCGGACGTGCAACGCGCGGCTTCTCGCGGTGTCAACGCCACGCCAACCCTCTTCATTGACGGCCAGATGTTCGATAACGACAAAATGACGGTGGAGAATCTGCGCAAGGAGATCGCTCAAAAACTGGGCGTCAGGCAGTAGACATTCAAGAAAAAGAAACTTTCTCACGAAGACACACGAAGTTGCACGAAGGCAGAAAGAACGGTTCTGATTGGCCCGGTTGGTTTTTCTTCGTGATTCTTTTGGTAGCTTCGTGGGAGATGTTTTTTTGAAATCTATAAATTCTCAGCTACTCAACTTTGGCTCTGATTGGCGGCGGGCAGGAATCTGGCCACCACCACCAGTATTGTCAGGATCAACGTCATTGCGGCGGACAGCAGACAGAATTCACAGAAAGCGTGCAGCCTGAACGCCTGCACTGACACCAGCCACAGGGACATTGCCAGCATAGGCAGCGCCAGCAACGCCAGTCCGTTGCGCGCCCACGCATATCCGAACACAGCCAGCGTCGCCAAACTAAACGCCGCGAAATAAGCCAGCACGCCGAAGGACGCTGTGGGAATTCCCGCCAGCGTCGCGTAAGAACTGCTAAGCACGGCAGAGCAGCCATTGGTGACAGTGCATTTGACGCTGTGGCCGCTCAAATGCTGCACCGTCAAATAGAGCGAATCTCCCAACCCG